>JAIXVG010000595.1 GCA_027483145.1 Planctomyces sp. | reverse complement strand
AGTCGCGATGACTGCAGACCATTGGGTAACCGGCCAGGGATGATAGAGCTGATGGTCATTTTAGGTTTAGGGTTGAGGGTTTAGAGTTGGGGGTGGGGGCAAGAAGGGAGCGACTACACCCTTAACAGAGCGTTAAGTAGATCATCAATCACCGTAATCACGCGGGCCGAAGCCTGATACGACTTTTGCAGTTGCAACACAGCCAATGTTTCTTCGTCGAGATTAACCCCTGATCGCTGCTCACGCTGGGTTTTTAGCGAATCCTGAAAGGCGGAAAAGCCTTCGCTCAGGGCCTTTTCGGCCGCAGCCGACTGGCCCACCTGGCTCACCAGTTGCGTATAAAACTTCGTCACCGTCTGACCACCCAGGAATTGGGACGACTGGTCAGCAAACTTAGTCAGCAAGAGCGCGTTGGAGCTATCTGAAGGCCCTGCCCCCTGGCCACTCGCCAGAAGACGAGAATCGGCCGAAAGATTCGAGTTAACTGCAACATTCAGGGAGTCGCTGCCAGTGAAAAAGGTATTGATTCCCAATCCGGCCAACAGTCCACTGGTGTCGTTACCAAAGCGAACTTCGTAGCCGCTTCCTGCCTGCAAACGCAATTTCTGATCGCTGGTGATCGTGGCGGTCAGGTTAGGAACCCCTGTCAAATCGGTAACCAGCGAGGCCAGACTGGTATCGCTCCCAATCCCGTCGAGGTCGACGTTGATCACCCGCGAGTTGACTTCACCGGTCTGCGTATTCCGAATTTTAACAGTGAAGCTGCCGTGACTGGGAGGAAAGCTCAGGCCCGCATTATTCAGCGCCGCGGAGGTACTGGTGACCGCATTCGCTCCGGTCACATCTTTGAAACCAACCAGCCCTTCGCCCCCCGCATGGACCCGGTTGACTTGATCGATGACCGCTTTCGTGACCTGATCTAGCTGGCTGACAAAGCCCCCCAGGACCGAATCTCGTCCTTCAACCAACCCAAACAGTTCGCCACTGCCACTTTCAATTTGATACTTCGATGACGACAGCCGCACCTGCAGACTTGAAGTGCCGTCATCAATGGCAGTGTTAAACGTTTCCAGGTATTGCGCACTCCCATCAAGCACCAGGTACTCGCCACCCGTGTAAACGTCCACTGCTCCGGATGGTCGCTCGATCGCTTTCACCGGTATGATTTCTGAGAGGCGATTCAATGCATTCAACCGTTGCACTCTGAGCGATCCCGCATCACTGTCATCAAGGCCGTTGGCTTCCAGCGCGCTAATTCGCGGATTCAATTGAGAAACCGTCTTAATCAAATCATTCGCTTCGGCTGTTAACGAGCGAATGTTATCGTCGATCCCCAGCGAGTACTGATCGACTCGCTCTCTTAACTGCTTTACGTCGTTCGCAAACGACGTACCCTGCTGAACTACAATCGAGCGTTGACCAGGGTCTTCGGGCGAGTTGGCCAGCTTTTGAAACTCGGCCGTTAACTTTTGCAGACTGGTCGACAGGTCGGTATCGCTCAGTTCATTCAGCGCCACCTGCAACTGCTGATGGACCGAATTTCTGGCACCGCTGGCTTTTGCATCAGAATTGGCCTTATACAGGCGACCTTCCAGAAAGGTATCCAGGTCCTGCTTTACCCCAACCGCATTAACGCCGGTCCCGACCAGCACGGGGCCGGTCCGACTTGATGGGCTAGGGGTCAGGACCAGCTTGTCGCGAACATAGCCAGGTGTGCTGGCGTTCGAAATGTTGCTTCCCGCAACTTGAATGCCGGTCGAGAAGACCTGCAAAGCACGGGATGCAGTAGCCAGGGCACCACTGAGCGACATGAGACATCTCTCCTATCAGGCTGATGCATTCAAGAGCGCACCGCCAACTTCGCTGACAGGAGAAATGTCTTCATAAGTGGGCCGACTGCCACCACCATTGGCCAGACGATCTAGAAACTCGGTATACACCTGGGCACAGCGATTCGTCAGAATCCACTGCACCCAACTGGCATGCTGCACTTCGCCCGTCTGGGTTCGCAGCTTGGCCAGTTTGCCCAGCAAATCAGCCATTTGCGCAGGCCGAGCAGCGACCAGAATGGCGGTCAGGTTATTTGCTCGAAATCCGCGGTTCTGCGCTTCTGCGACCAGTTCTTCGCGGCGCTCCCACAGCTTTTGCAATTGCTCTGCCAGAACCGCTTCAATCTGGCTGAGCCGCTCGATTTGAGAGACGTGCGAAATCCGAATGGCCTGCCGTTTCGCATCGAACAGCGTCAGAAGGCTGCTGGTCGTTTCCAACAGTCGATCAACTAATTGGTCGACTCTGGCGAAAAAGTCGCTTCCAAGAATCGGCTTTCCCTGCATGCGAGCCTCCCTGCAAGTTCGCCCAAAGCAACACCAGGGCTGGTTTCTCCCCTGTGTCGATGAATCGAAACAGGTTCTTCACCATCCGTGTGTTGCGACAAGCTCCTTAGCCCGCAAAAAGTTACGGACCGCAGTCGGAGTTACGCTGACTTCAGCTCTGCCTCGTGCAGGCTGGTCTGGGAATACCCGGCGACTGTGTGCAGCCAGCGTGGTACCCAAATTGCGTCGCTATTCCACCGACTCTTCCTTATTTTCGGAAGAGCGTCGGGATAGCTGTTGTGCCTCTGGCACCCTTTGCGTCGTCTTGCGACTTTTGCGCCGCACGCACCAATTCTGCCAGTTCGGCCTGTGGCGTGGTTTGACCCACTTGGGAGGCGTTGGGCTTTGCTGCCGCTTCTACCGAGGCGTTATCGGCAATTTCGGCCGCTGGTTGCGCACGCAGCCCTTGCTCGAACCGTTCGAACAACGCATCAACCAGCTTGATGTCGGATCGAGAGACGATCGACTCGACGACCTGTTCATCAAGTTGCGACTGAAACATCTCTTCTGCCTGCCCACCGTGAATGTAGGCCGGCTTTCCTACTCCCGATCGGAGCGACTTCAAAAGCTGTCCATAAAACACACCCCCAACCGTTCGATTGAACGTCTCACGAAGTTCGGCATTGGGTCGAGCCGCTACCGATTGCTGGCTGGTAAGCAGTGAAGTGGGGGCGATGGAGGTCATAACACGTTCACCGTTTGAGGAGTACGAAGGCGTCGACAGTTCTTTGAGGCAACACGGTCCAGTTCCAAAGCTTGGCCCTTCAAGCCCGGCTAATGATCAATCAGCTCGGCATGTAATTTACCTGTTGCATGCAGCTCGCGAATAATGGCAATGATGTCAGCGGTTGGAACCTGCAACTGCTTGAGGGCATCGATCAACGTCCGAAACTGCTGTCCTGCTGCAGGACGATCCCCCTCGGGATCACCTGGAAATGCACCGCCAGGACTGGGAGGAACCCCTTCGACCCCTAGTTCGATACTGAAGTTCTTGTGGGCAATCGCGCAGGGACTGACCTGCACTTCACCCGTCACAATCACCGTTCCCGTCCGGCTATTGAGCACCACCCGTGCCTGCGTAGTCGGGTTATCAATCCCGACTTCCAGAACCTGGGCCACAAACTCAACGGGTAAATCGCGATACTGCTGCGGAATCTGAACTTCAACCGCCCCCGGCCCGACGGGCTTGGCCACTTGTCGCCCTGACGATTCAAAGCTGAACTCGCTATTCACCACACGTGCCACTTCGCTTGATGTCCAAAAGCTGGCATGAGCCGGGTCGATCAACAGCGTAATCAGTGACCGCTCTTTATTGATAAACAGCGTTGTCACGTCTTCCAGCAGCTCGACCCCCATTGCAATCTTGGCCGTTGTGGGCCGCTGGATATCCTCAACCGCTAACCCACCCGATGCAATCCCAACCACCAGATCGCTTTGCACCTGCGCAGTTGTCAGCGGTGTCGACAATAGCCGCCCGCCGCGCAGGTTTTTGGCCCCCATCAGTGCGCTGACATGGCAATCGATTTTTTGTCCCCGGCGAATCCCCGACCTGGGAATAGTCGCTTCAATCATGACGACTGCGACGTTGTCGGCACTGCGCAATTCGACCTCAGAGGTCGGCAAGTTCATTTTTAACATCGCGGCCCGCAGGGCACGAACTGTTGGTAAGTTGCGGCCACCATCACCGGTCCCGGCCAAGCCAACAACTAATCCCAGGCCTGTCAGTCGCACTTCCTGCTGACCTTGAATCATGCAGATATGTTCCAGCCGCACTCGCGCGTAGGCCGGATTCATGGCCTGCACGACAAACCCGAACGCCAGAACGATCAGTCCCGCGAGCTTGAAACAACGATGATTACCATCACGCTTGGCCATGTTGTCACTCATCAAACGACAATCGCGTCATCAAACTTCTTGAACTGATTTCGAACACGGAAGCCCTCGATACACTTCAGACTGTCAAGTCCTTAGAACGGCCAAATAAAGTCCAGAATTCGTGTTCCCCAGCCCACCTTGGTGCTGTCGAAGATCTTCCCCTTTTGGTTTCGTTCAATCTGCAAGCCTGTGATGTTCTCCGACCTCACCGTACGGTTCGGCTTAATCGAAGACTTATCAACCGTCCCCGATAACCGGTATTCAAAAAAGTCTTGATTGCTGCGAATCGATTTGCGAGCTTCCAGCACCAGTGTTCCGTTGGGCAATACGTCGACCACCGTAGCCGCAATCTTATAGGTGATTCCTTCCTGGTCAGTCACCTGCCCGGTCGCTTGCAATCGGTTCTGCAGTGTGGCATCAATGGCGGGGTTAGATGTGGCGGTCGCTGCGAAGGCAGGACCGTCGATGATCCGGGCAAAGTCTTTTAGCTCGGCCTTAAAAGCTCCGTTGCGTTGACGAGTAAACCGCGAGTTCACCAGCACCTCAGACTTTTCATCCACTTCAACCGTCAGAATATCGTGGACCTTGATTTCTGGTGGGGGTGGCGGCGCATCGATATAGACAAAGCTGTACTCTGCGACTCGTGCCCCTTCGACGGTCGTCTGAATGATCGGCGACTCCTGAGCCATGCCCAGCCGTACCAGGCCCGTCATCACCAGGCCGCAACCAACCGATAACCTGACGACCCGTCGACCCCAACCGAACACAAGCCGATTCCAACGCACACGCCGGTTCATTGGCCCCCCCCTCTACTCGTTCCCTGCGCTGTGGATGCAGCCCCAGAAGACTCGGCTCGGTCGGCCGCTTCGAATCGAATGCTCCCCGCAGCTTCACCAGTGACCCCGACCGCCCCCTTCAGCACCAGCACTTCTGCTTCGTGATAGCCCGTTACCTGCGCCTGCACCTTGCTCCGCGGATCTTCGAGCGAGACGAGCGTCACCACCTCTCCCATCGCCCCAGCGCCGGCTGCCTTGAATTGCTTTTTGACCAACAGCCCAGGACTGCGAACCATCGCGGTCACAATGTCATTCGGCCGAATCAGCGGCACACTTGCCAGGTCCTTCGCATCGAGCCGCGTACCACCCTTAAGCCCCTTCTTCGTTTCTTTTCCCAACGCATCAGCCAGCTGCACGATCCCCTCTGCGTCTCGTACTGCGGGTGCCCACACGACATCAGTCGCCTGCAGCACGTAACCTTTGGGAACCGAATGACGCAGTGCCAGCACTTGAACTTTTTCCACAATCGAAATCTTCAGCGGCACCTTTACTGGCTGTCCGTCACGACGCTCGATCACCATCAGCAGTGGCTGGTCAACCCCTACAGCCAGACCCGCATCAGCAAAGTACCACATGGCAGGATCGGTCTCTTCGACCAGCCGCTCGCTACCTGTTGGAATGTCGATCTCGATTTCATATCGCTCAAAAGAGTGATCGCTCGATCGAAACCCTTTCAGAAACGCGTCAAGGACCTTCTGATTCAACTGCTCGACATCGGTTGGTGCAATCTTCGCACTCACTTGCTGGATGATAGCGGCCTTGGCTGCAGCCACCCCCTTTAACCGAACAACTACCTTGGTCGTCCCCGAGAACTCAACCGTCGCCAGGTTGACACCCAGCACTTCCAGCCGATCTCGAATCTGATCAAACGTGATCGTCACTGGCCGAGCGGTTTTAGGAGCAGGAGCAATCAGTAGCTCACCCAGGTGGGCCACCACTTCGGGGTCGCTATCACGAATCGTCGCTAACTGCGACAACCGCAGCGTCTCCCCCGTCACCAGCACTTCATCTTTCAGCACAACGTCGACGGCGCACGCAGGCTCGAACGGGCTGACGGAAGTCACCGCAATGAGGCTCAGCATGGCAATCCATCGCAACATCAGACTTCCCTGTCTTCGTAGCATTTAGAACTGTTTTGCTACAATCGCCGCAAGTTCGACACCAGCTGCAAGAGCTGATCCGAGGCATTAATTACCTGGCTGTTCAGCTCCACATTCCGCTGCGTTTTAATCAAGTCAACGAGTTCTCGGGCGGGTTCAACGTTCGAGATCTCTAGAAACGCCTGTTTGATAGATCCCAGCCCCAACTGATTCGGGCTCCCAAGCAGCGGCACCCCCGATGCATCGGTTGCCTGAAACAGACTTTCGCCCCGCTGCAACAGCCCTTCAGGATTCACAAAGTTCACTAGTTGAATCTGACCAATTTGTGATGACGCAGTAGCCCCCGCCTGAAGCACCGAGACAATCCCGTCTGCCGAGATCGAAACTTCCAGCGCATCCTGAGGAATGGTAATTGGTGGATCGAGCAATCGACCGCGATCAGCCGAAGCGGTCACCAGTGCTCCGTTCGCATTGATCGTGAATTCCCCTTTTCGTGTATAAAGGGTTAGGTTCCCATCGGCTACCGGAAAGAAGCCATTGCCAACAATGGCCATATCAAACCGCTTCCCCGTTTCGACCAGTGACCCTTGTGTGAAGTCTTGCTGCGTTCCCGAGACTCGCGCTCCTAACCCTGATGCAATCCCGATTGGCGTCAATTGACCCAATTGATCCTGCGCACCGGGAGGCTTGTAGTATTGATAAAACAAATCTTGAAAGTCGGTACGCGACCGCTTAAAGCCATTCGTCCCGGCGTTGGCCAGATTGTTGGCAATCGTATCGAGGTTAAAGAGGTAAGCGTCCATCCCCGACGCCGCAGAGTGCATTGCCCGATAAATCATGCCTCACCCTTTGTCACGCAACCGGCTGCCCCCAGCCCCAATCCCGAAGCCTCAAATCTCTTCGCAAAAGCCCAGTCAACCATCCCGTCAACCCACAGCTAACTCTTCCTCACCTCCGCGGAATACTCTGCAATAGCCTGCCCAGCATTTCGTCCTGATGCCTGATCAGGTTCAAGTTCGTTTCAAAGCCGCGCGAGCTTTCAATCAGCTCAATCGTGCTCAGCATTGGATTGGTATTCGACTCTTCCACAAAGCCCTGTCGTACCTGGCCATCAGCCCGCTCGGTCTGCAACTTGCCGTTGGGTTCATACAGCCCATCCCCGGCCTTCATCAGTTGCGTGAGAGTTTCGGGGTTCACCAGGGCAAACTGCCCCAGCCCCAGCCGCTGACCACCTGGATCGGTGACTGTCACTGCGCCATCGACGCTCACTTCGATGTTCGACATTCCAGGGGGGACCACAATCGGCAGGCCATCTACCCCCAACACCGGGTGGCCCATATCCGACATGACAATTTCGCCATCCGGGTTCAGCGAGAACCGCCCCGTCCGAGTGAGCAGCTTTTGCCCCCCCGCATTCACTTGAAAGAATCCATCTCCCGCCAGCGCCACATCCAGCGGTCCACCCGTCTGCTTGAGAGATCCCTGCGAGTAGTCGGTCGCAGTCCCTTCGAGGGTGACTCCCCCTGTTTGCTGTTCCCAGCCCGGCGGCCCCGCGACCGCATTCCCAAGCAGCGTGTCGAACGGTAAATGGCTCTTAAAGAGGGCCACCTCGGGCTTAAAGGCCGTAGTGCTGCCGTTGGCCAGATTATTGGCTACGACCGACTGCCTCAGGGCCTGCGCTTCCGCCCCCTGACCCGATAAATACATGCCATAAATCATAAATTAACCCGCGAAAATTGGTGT
>JAIXVG010000266.1 GCA_027483145.1 Planctomyces sp. | reverse complement strand
CTCAATGAGCCATGCAACGTGGCTGTCGACATCGATGGCCAGATGGACGACCAGAACACCGGCCTTGGCTATCACGGGCCGCCTCTGCACACGATATCGGTCTTCGCAAACCCAGTTCTTGCAGGGAAGCCCAACCCTAACGATCCGGGCGTCTTCACAGTGAAGCCGGGTGAAGCACCACCCACTTCAGGACCATGGAACACCCTTTACTTCATGCCCGGTGTGCACGATGTCGGGCTTGCCTATCAACTTAAGGCCAACACCCAGTACTACATCCCAGGCGATGCCATCGTTTACGGCACCTTCTCCAATCAAAAATGGGGCGATAGCAAAAACATCCGCATCTTTGGCCTGGGGACGTTATCTGGAGCACGGCTGAAGCATCCCGCTTATGCCCAGCCAGCCATTCCTGAAAAAGAATACAACCGCTATCGCCCCATCGAGCTACTGGGGACCACCGGCACACGTGTCGAAGGGATCACCATCGCCGACTCGGCCTATCACTCGCTGATGCTCATTCACCCTTACGACGCAGCCCACCCCAACGAGGTGAAGTGGACCAAAATCTTCACTTGGCGAGCTAACGGCGATGGGATCAACCCATTTGGCAATACGCTCGTTGAAGACTGCTTCATTCGAACCCAGGACGATTCGCTCTACGTCAGCGGCCGGGGAATTCGCAGGACCGTCCTATGGAACGATGCCAATGGCTCATCATTCGTTCTCAGCAGCTTGCCCGATCTGTTGGAACGCCAGCTGCTTGTCGAGGACTGTGATGTCATCTACGCGCGAGCCAGCTGGCATCATTGGAGCGGTGGCCGAGTCTTCAACATGCGAGGCGAAGGGGAAGGAGCAAGCGGGGCTGGCGTCATCTTTCGCAACATCAACATCGAAGACCCCCGGCCAACCCTGCAGCAGTTCTTCCTGTGTATGACTGTCCCCGAACCTTATTCGAAAAATCGGGAACATCGCGAAGCGGGCGACCTGTCGGGTCTCTTGTTCCAGAACATCTCGATCAAATCAGCCAGCGTGCTGAATGAACCACAACTTTTGTGGGGGCAACAGAACGCGCGGATTCGGAATCTCACCTTCGAGAACCTGACGCTCGCTGGCAAACCAGTCACCCAGGCCGACTTCTTCCAGACTAACGAGTTCGTCAACGAGCTGACGTTCAGCCAAGAAGCATCGAGTGTCATCAGCCGATAACTGAGCGACCGGGCGCTAGTCGTCGTTTCACCAATAACCACAAGCCATCTACTGTAACAACTCCCCGCCCGTCTATCGCTTCGCTTTCTCCCGGTCAGGCCGACTGGCTGTGCGACCAGAGCGCGACGACTCTTGGGGACTATCCGTTGCTTCCAGAGCCTTCTTGAGCGGGTTGACCAGCTCATCGATCGGCAACAATTGATTTCCGCTGGCTATGGCCGCCTGGTTGGTTGTGCGAGCGAAGCAGGCTTCGCAGATTCCCAGCATCTCTGTCTTGCGACTATCGGGAACGCCATCCATCTTCTTCGTCAGCTCTTCGACCCACGACGGCTGGCGACACATCATCAGCGACATCATTCGCACATACAGCGTAATCTGCTTGAAGTTCCGATCAGCAATGTGATAGCTCACCGGGGCGATAATCTTGGCAATGGTTTCCACTGTATGCGAAGGAAACTCGACGAAGATATCGCACGTTTGAGTGCAAATCGTTCGGCCGCTGGGCTGCTGAGCGAAGCTGGCCTGTACCCGCATAATGGCTCGGGATTGAATTGGCTTCGAAACAACCGGGCTTTTGAAAGCCCCTTCGCATAAAATCAACGTGTCTTCAGCCGTCCGGTACAGCACTTCAATTGTCCCGACCGAACCATCACGCGCATCGGCATGGTAGATGTTGGGTTTTACTTCCTGCAGTTCAAACTTCGAGATTTCCATCGCTCGCCAAGTACTAACCGCCACATCGGGCTGCTGCACAAAGAAGCGATGCACTTCTGGTTCGACTTCATAAGTCAGAGTTGGCAATCGCCGATAGAGACTGGTCTCTTTGAGAATCTTTTGAACTCGCTCACGATCGACCTCTCGCACCTGATGCAGTGGAATGTCGCCAGCAGCTTGCTTTCGCAGCGAGGTCGCAGAGGACCCTGCTTTGGTTTGAGTGACCCCATAGGCTTCAAAGGGGTCGGTCGAAAAATCGCTGGCCCCAAACTGAACTTGCTGAATCACTGGCTCGGGCGAATCGCCCGAAACGCTTTCCGTCAGGTAGCCAGCAGTGGCAATCGCGCTATCAACAATCAATTGATCCAGCCGCCGTGGCTCTTCGGCCAGGATGCTTTCTGTAGAAGCGACCAGGACGAAGCCAGCCAGCAGAACAACGCCCGGCAAAAGGGGGCAAAAACCAGAAAAGACTTCCCATGCCAGAACAAGCCTTGCTCTTTGATTCCTGTCGATCATCGCAGGTGCCCCTTCTGGCATCGAACCACACCCGCCAGCCAGTCAGCAGCGAAGCAGCCCCGATGGACATATTTCACCTCACCCGGTTAGCAGCAGCAGTGGTTACTTCAGTCGTGCCGTGTTGCTAATCAATCGCTGCTCGATCCAGCGCACTCGTTCCCGCAATGGGGCACAAGTCAGCTGGTACCGGGCCTGGTCCTGATAGCCACACAACACTTGCGATTGGCCTGCTCGCTTTCTCTCCAAAACCGTTTTGGCAGCAGTCATTGGCCCTGCTGACAACCCTGGTTCGAGGTCCCCCGAAAGCGAGGACAGGCCTGTCGCAATCAATCCGATCAAGCGACCCAACCTTGGGGCCGCAGGCAGTAACATCGGCAGGATCGCTACAGCCCACACAGTCGAAATACTTGCTGTTTCGAGGGATTCTTCGGCCACTCTCGCCGGTCCCAATGCGAGCTTTGTCAAATCGGGAAAGCTGGTAAACTGATTCCACTTAGGTCGAGCGACTCCGAAAAAGTTCCGAAATCTGCCGTTTGTGGCTTATGTCAAACTGGGAATCTCTGGTGAACGTTTCCGAACAAGCCGACTTCTGGCAAGTTCAAGGCCGTCAAATCCAAGAGGCTGCCACGCTGGTTGCCGAAGGACTGTTGTCGACCAACACTTCGCTGGTCCTCGCCGAAAGCTGCACAGCCGGGCTGGTCGCCAGCTCGCTCGGAACGATCCCGGGAATTTCGCGCGTCCTCTGTGGCTCGGCTGTCGTTTATCAGATTCAGACCAAAGCCGAGTGGCTGGGGGTCAGCGTCGAAACCATCGAACGCTGTGGCGTCGTCAGCTCTGAAGTCGCCTGTGAAATGGCCACCGGTGTGCTGCGACATACCACAGCCGCCGACTTGGCGGTGTCGGTCACCGGGCATTTGGGGCCGGCTGCCCCGCCCGAACTAGATGGCATTGTCTGGATCGGCTGGTCGACCGACCGGGGCCAGCCCGACCAAAAACCGATACAAAGCGGTTTAGCAACGCCAATAACCAGTAGCCAGCGGCTCAACCTGACCATCGCCGAGCGGCAAATCGGCCTCCCCGGAAAACAGCTTTCACCCGCCGCGCTGCGAGTGTACCGTCAGCAAACTGTTTGTATTAAAATACTTACAACAATTGCGGAGCTGGTGAATCAGTATCAGGCCAAACGGTCAGCAGGCTAATCTGCCCCGAAGTGTGAATTGCAGACCCACCTTTTTTTGGAAATTTCCTCAGCACCAACGCTCTCGGTCAGCGTAACACGTGCAGAGGAATAGTGATGGTTCGATTGATGGTGCCCCAGAGCACGGAACAAACCGACGACGACTCTGCGAGCATCGGCCTCCCCGAGGCTCGATTGGTAGAGGAAGCGCGCCTGGGGAACCAAGCCGCTTTTGGCGAGTTAGTCACCCGCTACGAACGTCGACTGGTCCGAGTCATCGTGCGATTTGTGGCAAACCACGAACTGGCAGAAGACCTGGCTCAAGAAACGTTTCTTAAAGTCTACCAGCGGCTCGACCAGTTCGATCCCAGCCGCCGGTTTGGGCCGTGGCTGTTTCGGGCAGGGGTCAATCAAGCACTCGATTACCTCAGGAAGCGAAAACGCCGGGGTTGGTGGTCGCTGTTTAGTGAGTCTCCCTCGGAACGACCAATCGACCCCTCTGCCGAAGACCCGCGAGCAGCTCTCGACTTGCGACAAGAAGTTGAAGCGGTTCTCGCTCAAATTCCAGAACGGTATCGCACCGTACTGGTCCTGAGAGACCTGGAGAATTTTTCTTCGTCGGAAATCGCTGCCATTTTGAATCGAAAAGAGGCGACCATTCGATGGAGATTAGCCGAGGCCAGGCAAAAGTTTCAGGCCATTTGGAAACAGCGGCTCGATGGAACTCCCTTATGGAAGATCGACCGAGCAGATACCGACGAACAGACCGATCAGGTTAGTTCGGCTCTGGACGAATAACTGACGATGACGGTTGTTGATGACGGGCACTGCTGGCGAGGCCAGTCGTGCCATACTCCCAGACTTTGTAAGTTGCAGTAACGACTATGAGCGTTGATCTTTTAAGTTGCCGGGAAGCACGGGCTTGGGTCGCACTGGCTGCTGGTCACGATTTGCCCGATGCAGATGAACAGCAGCGGCTGGCCATGCACCTGCGTGAATGTGCCGCCTGCCGCCGTTTTCAACTCGAAATGGCCGAGTCGCAGCGAGTGCTGGCCACCGTCGCCGCCGCTGGCGTTGGGCTGGATAGTTCCTCGACAACCAAAACCACTCGCAAGTCGACCTCGCCGGTATGGGATCGCGTCGGGCCACGGCTAGCCCGGTTACCCCGGCGAAACGGCGGGCTGTTCGGGTACGCTTCGTCGTCTGTCGCAGACAGGCCCCGGTTCAACGGCTGGTTGCCCGCGAGCGTTGTTGCGGCTGCATGCCTGATGATTGTCGTTGCCGCAGCCAATCCCTACCTCAGCGGCCGGGGGGTACGCCTCGACCAGTTTGGGGCGTCAACGAATCTGCACGAGCGAAACTTGTTTGAAACCGACGAGAACTTCGCCAACGCTCCACTGCAAAATCCTGCATTGAACGGGCCAATTGGAGTGATGCCAGCCGGTGCAGATCCCAAGGTCTTTCGTGGCGAGTGGACCGTCCTCCCATCAGCAAATCGGCTCTCTGCCCCAGCAGGATACCAATACCCAACCAACCAGTTCCCCAAGCCAGCCGAGCAGCAAGCTAACCCACCTCGGCAAGTCCCCCTGACTGAAGACTGGTAACGCGCACGGCAATCGTGATCGTCCCCCAAGAACCAGTCGTCGAATTGAGGCGAGCCGACTGCGTCAGCGGTCGGATTCTTCAAGTTTCGCCTATCCAACAACGCCCGCTAAGCGTTGATCTCCAACCTGATCCCGCGCGTATGGAGCTGTTCAACCAGCGCCGCCGTCTGGGTAAAAAGCTCTGCGTCCAGCCCAAACGGCTTGGCAGCCTCGATGTAGGCAGCAATGTCATCGGTGTAGAAGCATTCCTCCGGGGCACACTCGATCAAGCTTAAGGCTCGCTCATAGATCGGGTGTTCGGGCTTGATCGCATCTGATTCATACGACACGGTGAACGCATCGAACTGCTGAAGAATGGTGTACTTTTTCCAGATGAATTCAAAGTGAGCAATACTGGTGTTCGACATCAGTACCAGTCGCAAGCCGCGCTCTTTCAGGGCCGTGATCACCGGAACGATTGAGCTGTTAAGCACAAAGATATCAGACACGGCAAAGTCGAGTCCCTGCGGATCGACCGACTGCTCGACCGCCAGTT
>JAIXVG010000334.1 GCA_027483145.1 Planctomyces sp. | reverse complement strand
TGTTTATAGACGAAATCGATGCGGTTGGTCGTGTGCGCGGGGCAGGGCTGGGTGGTGGTCACGATGAACGAGAACAAACCCTCAATCAAATCCTGAGCGAGATGGATGGTTTCCAACCATCGGAAGCAGTCATTATCGTCGCCGCCACCAATCGCCCCGACGTCCTTGACCCCGCGCTCCTCCGGCCAGGCCGCTTCGATCGCCATGTGACAGTTGAAAAGGCGAACAAAGCAGGCCGCGAAGCGATTCTGAAGGTTCATTGTCGCAAGGTTCCACTGGCTGATGATGTCAACTTGGCCGACATCGCCGCTGGCAGCATCGGCTTCAGCGGGGCGGAACTGAAGAACCTCGTCAATGAGTCAGCCTTACAGGCCGCTCGCTCAAATCGCGATCAAGTGACCCGTGAGGACTTCGATGCCGCCCGGGACAAAGTCCTGATGGGACCTCGCCGTGATGAAGCGATGAACAAGCAAGAACTGGAAATGACCGCCTATCACGAAGCGGGCCATGCTCTCTTGGCATGGATTCTGCCCGAGGTTGATCGCGTTCATAAGGTCACGGTCATTCCACGAGGCCGAGCTTTAGGGGTAACGCAACTGATGCCCAGTGAAGATCGCTACAACATCGGCGAGAAGCGCCTTCATTCGCAATTGGCCTTTATGCTGGGTGGTCGCGCCGCTGAAAAACTGATCTTCGATGAATACAGCGCCGGGGCCGAGGACGACCTGAAGCGGGCAACACAACTCGCGCGGCGCATGGTTACTCACTGGGGGATGAGTCCCGCAATTGGTCCCGTCGCGTTCCGCAGCAGCGAAGAGCATCCATTCCTCGGCAAAGAAATTCGCGAAGATCGTGAACACAGCGAAGCCACAACACATTTGATTGATGAAGAAATCAAACGGATTTTGACCGCAGCCGATGAGCGGGCCAAAGCCGTCTTAACCGAACATCGCCAATCACTCGTCACGATGACACGCCATCTGCTCGAAAAGGAAGCGTTGTCTGAAGACGAAATCACCGCGATCATCGGCCCCGCGACCGCCCGGAATTTTGAACCGTCAGCCAACGAACAAGGCTCTGGCGCATAGCGATGACCGAAACCCCGGTAAATGCCGAATCGATCAAGCTGAAGAATCGTCGCGGCCCATTCAGAAGCGTCCAATCTTGATTGCCGACCGATGTCATGACGTCCCCAGAGTCCACGTCCATCACTGCCTATCACGAAGCAGGCCATGCGGTCGTCGCGTTGGCTCTGGGTCGGCCTGTTGAGAAAGTGACAATCGTTCCCAACAGCAAACGCCTTGGCTTATGCAAAGTCACCAAGGGCCGCTTTCGCCCGTCGGCTGATCCGCTGGAGACCGAGGTGATGATTCTACTCGCAGGCCTTGTCGCAGAGGCCAGATACACGGGCCGGTTTGGCTGGGGGGGAGCACAGCAAGACTTGCGGCAAGTTCGAGCCTATGCGCTCCAGCGTGCGGGAAGTCAGTCCCAGGTCGAGAAGCTGGAGCGTCGCTTGATGGACAAGACCGAGCACTTGCTCACCCAACCCGGCATCTGGTTCGCGATTGAACGAATCGCGACAGAACTGGTTGCCAAGACCGAAATCAGTGGCCGCGCCGCCCGCCAGTTCTTCGAAGAAGCACTGCAGCAACATGGCAGCAAATAGCTTGGCTGGCACCGCACCACATTGGTAGGGGTAGCCTCCATGGCAGCGAGTGAATCACGAACTGCTGCCGATGTTCCTGTTTAAGTCGGTTCCGCCCTTTAGTGCGTCAGCCTTTTGGGCCACTACTGAGGGCTACTCTAGCTGATGCTCCATTAATCTTCGTGGTTGTCTTAACCATAAATTCTTGATCGCCCGTTCATCTTCCTGCTGGATTGGCAGCTTCCTACTCGGTACGCTGCCGAGGATCGGGTCGTCATGACTCTGGTTCAGGTCTCCCGCAACCGACGGCGGCCTGCCCCTTCCCATTTCTGACTTCGTTCCAAGGTCTCCACCGATGGTCTACCTTAACTCGTTGTTTGGCGCTGTCGTTGGCGGAGCCGCCGGGGGCCTTGTTTGGGCACTCATCGCGTTTTATGGCAACGTCGAAATCGGCTGGATCGCATGGGGGATCGGCGTTCTTTGTGGGTTTTGCGTCAAGCTGGTTGCCCAGGATAAAGCCGATAGCCTGACTGGTATCATTGCTGCCTTCGGCTCGGTGACCGGCATTGGACTGGGTAAGTATCTGACCGTTGCATGGCTGATCGGCAAAATGACGGCTGGTGTCTTTGACGACGCCAAAATGACAGAAATGCTTGAGTTGCGGGCCGCGGTTCAAACTGCCGAACAGATGATCGAACGACTACAAAAGGTTAACTTCACTAATGGCAAGTCGATTGAGACCGCCGATTCGATCAACGATTTTCCAGCCGACGTTCAACAGGTTGCGCGGCAAATGCTGAAGGACCTCCCCCCCGGCGAGTACGAAAAGAAGGTCAACGAATTGCGGCAAGAAATGGAGGCCATTAAGGGGATGATGGCTCCAGACCCGATCGAGGCTATCAAGGCGAGCCTCCATCCCTTAGACGCTCTGTTTGCCTTTTTCGCGGTCATGTCTGCGTACCAAATCGCCAGCACGAAGGAATAGTCAGTCCCTCTTTGCAGCAACGCGAACGGCACTGGGCCGGGTCGGCAGACTAAATCAACACGTCATGCGCGACATGCCCAAACACATCAGTGAGGCGCATGTCTCGGCCACTAAAGCGAACCGTTAAGCGGGTGTGATCGACCCCCAGCGTATGCAGCATCGTTGCGTGCAGGTCATGAATCTCCAGTTTGTTTTCAATCGCATAATAGCCATAGTCGTCGGTGGCCCCATAGACCAGGCCTCCCTTCACGCCGCCGCCAGCCATCCAAATCGAATAGCCAAACGGGTTGTGATCCCGCCCGTCTGCCCCCTGGGCCATTGGCGTGCGGCCAAACTCTCCCGCAAAGACGATCAACGTCTCTTTTAGGAGGCCACGTGCTTCCAGGTCTGCTAGTAACGCACCAATTGGCTGATCAACGGCTTTACAATTCAGTTCATGGCCATCTTTCAGATTGCTATGTTGATCCCAGCGATCGTGCCCAACCGACGGACAGGTTAATTCGATAAAGCGAACCCCTTGCTCGACCAGTCGCCTGGCCAGCAGGCACTCTCTGCCGTAAATGCGTGTCGGTTCGTACTCGGCAAATAGTCCATAAGCTTCCTGAGTCGCTTTGGTCTCCTGGCCCAGGTCTGCTACTTCGGGTACGGCTGTTTGCATTCGATAGGCTAGCTCATAATTGGCCATAGCCGCTTCAATCGCGTCTGGCTTTCCCAGTCGATCGGCCAGTTGCCGATCGAGCGAACTTAACAGCGATAACTTTCGCTCTTGAGCTGCTGCAGTCGCTTCCTGGCGATTGAGGTCAGCGACCGGCATTGGTCCCTGTCTGAAGAACGATCCTTGATGCGTGGCTGACAAAAAACCATTCCCAAAGCAGTCTGCACCGCCAGGTGGGATTAGGCCCCCGTTCAGGACGACAAAGGCGGGCAGGTTCTTCGATTCGCTTCCGAGCCCATAAGAGGCCCACGATCCCATGCTGGGCCGCCCCTGCAGGCCATGTCCTGTATGCAAAAAGTAGTTCGCGTTGGTGTGCTCCGAGAACTCTGAGGTCATCGAGCGGATGAGGCACAGCTTATCTGCGTGGGCTGCGATTCCGGGAATCAGCTCACTCAGTTCCATGCCGCATTCCCCCCAGCGGCGAAATTTCCACGGAGACTTCAGCACCGTTCCAACGTTATCGAATTGGGTTGGCTGAACCTTCATCTTGATCGGTTCGCCATGCTCCCGATCGAGACGCGGCTTATGGTCGAACAAATCAAGCTGCGACGGACCCCCATCCATGTACAAGAAGATCACATGCTTGGCTGTTGGTGCATGATGGACCTCCGCCGAGGCGCTCTCTTGCAACAGCGACAGCGCAGCCAACCCACCAAAGCCAAGCGACCCCCTGGCCAGAAAGTCGCGTCGATGAAAGTGCTGGCATTGTCGGTGCATGCTACCTGTTTCCTCACTTTGGTCTTGCGTGGTCGATACAAACCTGGTTGTGATCGATTTCACGTCGGCATTCCCCAGCGGCTACTCTTTTTCCGTTTTCCACATCGCCTTCGCGTTGGTACGCCCTCACGCGCCATGAAGCCCGCTAGTGCAGCGTCTCGCACCGTAGGGCCTTATCTTTGTGTCCCACTGACTCTGGCAGTGTCTTGATTTGACGGCATGGATCAAACCGGAACAGCTTTCAGCATATGTCGTTCACTGACCGTCAATCTCCCTCGTTGGCGAACCACAAAATCAGGGGTTCATCGCTCCATCTGGCGTTACTCGATGTAGATAAACTCTTTGGTATTCAGCAGAACGTGAGCCAGACTGGTCCAGCCCTCGGTGCTCACGCTGCTCGCTGGTACTTCACCACCTGAAACTTCCAGGAACTGGCAGGCAGCCACCAGTTCAGCCGCTAATGGCTCGCGACCAAATCCCGTCAGGTATAGCTTTGTCACCGTTGCAGAGACTGTCTCAGTTTGGTTTCGTTTGGCCCAATCCCCCGCCAATTCTTGAACCAGCGGGCTGTTAAGGAGCACCAGTGCCTGAGCCGGCACGTTCGAAGCTAACCGTCTGCCGTTGCACGTTAACATTGATGGATAATCGAACGCCGCCAGATAGGCCGGCAAAAAGTTTCGGCGAATGGCCTGATAGATGCTTCGCCGCCCATGCCCATCGATGGGGCCACTAATCCCTGGCCTCCCGCGTCCTTCGAGGAACGAGGTCAAATAGATTGGTACACTCGGGCCGAACATCTCTCGATTGAGCCGTCCTGCTACAAAGAGCTGCGCATCGCGTATTGCTTCCGCTTCCAATCGCCTCAAGGGCATCCGTGCTAGCTGAATATTCTCGGGGTCTTCTTCTTTAACCGATTGATTAGGATGAAGTGTCCCCTGGGCATACGTTTCCGACTCAAGGATATGCCGATGCAGGCTTTTGAGCGACCAATGATGGTTCACGAGGTACCGAGCCAGATAGTCGAGTAGCTCGGGATTCGACGGGCCGACTCCCATCTGGCCGAAATCATCTGGCGTTGGGACAATCCCGCGACCAAAGTGATGCAGCCAGACTCGGTTTGCAATCACCCGCGCCGTTAATGGCTGCCGCTCGTCAAGCAGTTGATTGGCAAGTTCCAGTCGACCACTGTTTTGCCTCGGAATCGGCTGCGATATCGGATCAAATGCGGACAGATATCGCCGTGGAATTATTGCAGCTCGCTTCCGCGGGCTACCTCGTACGAGGACCGCTTCATCTTCTGGGGTCCCATCCACCAGAACTGTCGCAAACTGAGGTGGCGAAAGCTGATTCACCAGGGCCGAAATCGCGTCTGCGAAAGCCTGAGTCTCCCCATCGCTAACGATATTCGCTTTCGACAGAGCGCTATTGGCAACAGCGGTCTCACTGGCTGATAGCTCGGCCAATGGCTGCCCCGCAACTTGATTCAACTCGGGCAATGGTGGAGTGCTCCCGGCTCGCGTCAGTTTCGCAGCATAGAGGGAAATGGCCCCCTGGTCTTCGTCCAGTATCTCGAGGTAAGCCGTCTGTCCTTGGAACTTATCTAGCGGAATTCGGAACCATCGGGCCGGTTCATCACGCGGCACATTGATCGACAAGTTCCCATACAACGGATCCTGAATGAATTGAAACCCGTCAATGATCAAATTGACCTGCCCACGCTTGAGCGGTCGCTGTGGACCAGCCTCTCCGCCGCGCCTGGCGACTAACACATCCAGATAGGGCCGATCAATTGTAAACGTAGGCGTACGCGCTGCCCCGATCAAGGTCCGCGATAGCCGACCCGAGTCGAGGGTCCCTGTCTGCTGCAGCCGATAACGAGGTCCCTCTGTACCACCAGAATCAAGGAAGGTCTCGATCGGCCCCCCGGCTGGCTGAAACGCCCACCCATTGAAGAACCAACCACTCCAGAGGACCCCTTGCTGGCCCAACATCGTTAAGTCGCGATCATCGCTCACCTGCGAACTATTGGCTGCTAGTACCGATACTACTTTTGCTTCGGCATTAGCAACCTTTGAAGCACCAAGTGCATCCCATTGCTGCTCGGCTTTGCTCAACAGCATCGGCTGCGAGTCTTGAAGCACACCCGCCATTTGCCTGACGACCGGCTCATCACGTTTGTCCATCAGGTTTGCCAGGTGCTGTCGCGATGATTGCAAGAACCCGGCCAGTGCGTAGTAATCGGCCGTTGCAATCGCGTCAAATTTATGGTCATGGCAGCGCGCACAAGCAATCGTTAAGCCCTGAAAGGCTTTACCGAAAACATCAATCTGATTGTCGATCGTGT
>JAIXVG010000435.1 GCA_027483145.1 Planctomyces sp. | reverse complement strand
GAAACAACCGCCCTGGGCGAATTCTTCCAGGGGCGAGCAAAGACGCTTCCAATCGGTAGCGTTAAATCCAACATCGGCCATACGTTGGAAACGGCTGGCCTCGCCGGGTTCCTTAAAGTCATTCTCGCAATGAGACATGGGGTTGTGCCCCCGACGATCAATGTCCAGCGGCTTAGCCCGGAAATTCCTTGGGATCGTATTCCGCTTGAAGTCGTCACGTCAGCCCGGCCTTGGCCCGATGTGGCCGGACACCCACGCCGAGCGGCGGTCAATGCATTTGGGATCGGTGGACTGAATGTCCATGTCGTGGTTGACGGTCCACTTTCCCCCGCATCGCTAGTCACAACCGGTAATGGTCAGCATTCTTCGCCCAGATTGAACGGGGCACAACATTTAGCCAAGTCGCGAAAGGTTCACTCGGAACCCCTCGCGATCATCGGCCGGGGTGTGGTCACTGCCGGTGCTTTCACATTTGAAAAGCTGAAAGCCCTTGTAGCCTCAGGGAAGTCAGTCATTGGCGACGCCCCACTCAGTCGCTGGAAGAACTCAATCGGTCTTTCCCAGTCAGTGGGTGAGCCTTGGACCACCACCACCAATCGCGGCGGGTACATTGTTGGATATGAATACGATTGGCGAATCCATCGGATTCCACCCAATCAAATCGCGCAGGCCAACCCTTTGCAGTTCATGCTCCTCGATGCGACACAGCAAGCCCTGGTCGAAAGTGGTTACGACCGTAGACCATTTCCCAACGAAGAAGCCGCAGTTGTCGTCGGCAGTATTTTTGGCGGAGAGTTCTCGCAGGAACTTCAAATCGGCCTGCGGATGCATGAGATTCTGGCTCATTTGTCAAAGGTTCTAAAAAAGCGAGGCCTGTCTGCTCGCGATCAGCACCTCATTCTGGATCGGGCCGGAAAGCAGCTTCTCAAATCATATTCGGCGCTACTCGACATTACCGGCAGCTTCACCAGCAGCACGCTCGCCTCTCGCATTGGCAAAACGTTGAATTTCATGGGCGGGGCGTTAGCGCTTGATGCGGGGAATTGCAGTGGCCTGGTAGCCATCGATGCCGCTTCGAATTTGTTATCGACCGGTGCCGCCTCGATGGTTGTGTGTGCCGCAGCTCATCGCGATATGACGCTGCCCGCCTTCGAACAGTGGGTGAAGCTCGAAGAGTTTGGACACAGGCGAACTGGCGATCAGCGCTCGATACTGTTCCCCGGCGAAGGGGTGGCTGTGTTGCTGCTCAAGACGTTAAAACAGGCCGAGGCAGATGGCGACCAGATTCGCGGAGTCGTTGAAGAGATTCGGTCTCGCCAGTCGGCCATAAAGTTTAGGTCTGTCCCGACAACAGCAACCGTCCGCGATCCGCTCACCTCCCCGGTAACTCAGCAGATCGGCCATTTGCAAGGGGCTTCCGGGATCATAGAGTCGTTAGTTGCACTCGAATCAATGCCTGCTGCCCCCGCGTCGGCAACAATTGTTGTTTCATCCCGTGATTTTGTAGTTGAAGCGACGGTCAGTCGGCATGCCGCTGGTCCGAAAGCGACTCAATCAACGTCAGAGGTTGTTTCGATTTCTGCAGCATCACAACATGTTGCTGGACCATTGCCGGTAGGAGCTTCCGGGCTGAAACAACCCTCGCAACAGGTCTCTGCCGCTGGCTCCCCACTCGACCCTGCCGTTTCAAAAACAGCCTTGAGTAGTCTTACCACAGCGACGCACCCTGCACCTGAAACTTCTTCTGGGTCCGTACCAGACTTTTTACAGCCGAAACGAGAGTCGCCCGTGATTTCGCAACAAACATTAACGTCAACCGTCAGTCGGTCCGTTGGAAGTCGCAGATTAACAACCGTGGCAGCCTCCTCACTGACAGACTTAAGGCAAATGGTTGCTGAGACTACTTACGAAAGCAGAGCAGCTGAAGTGCCCTCGCTCCCTTGGCGGCTGGCGATTGCAGGTTCTGCTGCGCAGTTTGGTGATCAGCGGCAAAAGGCACTTGATTGGCTCCAGAATCCAACACGCCAGACGAAGCTCAATGAAAGTGGTATCTTTGTCTCACCGGTTAATCAAACTTCCTCATCCAGCTACGCTGCGGCGTTATTCCCGGGTCAAGGATCGCAGCGAGCCGGGATGCTCAACGACTTGATCCTGGGAACCGCAGAGTGCAAGGCGCTACTGACCGATATCGATCAGCTTCTGATCCAGAAAGGTCAACGGCCGACCACACCTTGGTTCTGCGGTTATGCCGATCTTGAAGCACACGACATTCTGGCCACGCAAATTTCCATGTTAGCGGCTGACCTGTTAGCCTTAACAGCTTGTCGAGTCTGGGGGATCGAATTTGATCGACTCCTGGGACACAGTTTTGGCGAGTATGCAGCTCTTGTGGCCGCAGGCGCATTGACACTTGAAGAGTCACTGGACCTCACGATCGCCCGAGCCGAAGCGGTTGCGGCGGTCCCCGCTAATTCAGGTGCGATGCTATCGATTGCTGCTACGTCACAGGTTGTTCTTGATCGGTTGGCCCGGGGCCGCCTAGAGGTCTATCTCTCTCACTGCAACGCCCCGCTTCAGACCGTTGTAGCTGGCCCAACCTCTGAAATTGCCAGACTGGCTGCTGAACTTAAGGCCGATGGAATCGCCGCCTTAACAATTCCGGTTGGGCAGCCATTTCACACTCCGCTGATGGCCGCAGCCAAACCACAATTTGAAGCAGCCGTCCGCCTCCCTCGCTGGCAACCACCAGGAATTCCAGTTCTCAGTAGCGTCAGCAATCGCTTTGTCGCCGATCGCACCGAGATCATGGAGAATCTGGTCGAGCAACTGACCGCACCGCTCAATTTCAGTAGCCTTGTTAACCGGCTATGGGAAGAAGGGACACGGCTGTTTGTCGAGGTTGGCCCGGGCCAAGTCCTGACGAAACTGGTGCGGCAGATCATCGGCGTTCGCGACGGTATTGTCATTTGCGTCGATCAGCCCAGTGTGGCCCTTGCAGATCGTCAAGCCTATCTGATGGCCGCAAAATGGGTGGTCGGGGGCGAACTCCTCACTGATTGTAAGCCCGTCTCTCGGCTGCAGTCGTACTCAACAACAACGAAGCCTGCAGGGCCACAGAGCGAAGCAACGGTCGCCCCATTGAGCCGTAAGGTCTTGTCGGCCCCAGCCCCTAGTTCCCTTGCTAAGGCATCCCAGCCACCAGTTGCGGGAATTAGCTCCGCGGCGGAATTGTTGGCAGAGAATGCGTTTTCAGCGTCTCACACCCCTCTATCGCCGAACAATCCAAAACACGAACTGTCCGTAGGGCACTCCAACGGTCAGGCAGAAAGCCAGCCCGCAGCAGCCGAAGTAGTTTCTTCTGTTGGAAGCAGCGATTCAGCCAGCAGCCCGGAGCAACCGGTCCGGCGAGGCCGTGCACAGCTCGAACGGCTGGTCATCGACTTGGTCGTTGAATTCACCGGGTTCCCGGCCGAAGAAATCGAACTTGACTGGGACCTGGAAGCCGATCTGGGGATCGACAGCATTCGACGCATGCAGTTGCTGGGTGAGTTGCGAGAATACTTTGATTTTCCATCGGCAGATGACGCCCCAACCAACATTGAATGGCGCACTCTGCGGCAAATCATCGATTTCCTTGAAACCCTCCCGGGCAAAAGCTCGTGGCTCGACGATGACCCAGCCCCCCTTGAAGACGAACCGGCGACCAGTCAACTATCCACTGCAATGCTTGACAGCGACGAAGGGAACTCGTTCGCCGTTTCCTATGCGTTCACGAGTCCTCCGCCGCTGTCCGAGATCAGCGTCGATGTCGACCACACCACCACCTTTTCGCAACCAGACGATTGGAGCGTGTCTGAGTTTTTAGTCGACTTCGTCGTCGATCGGACCGGCTTCCCCCGAGAAATTGTCGATTTCGACGCCGACCTTGAGGCTGACCTGGGCATCGATAGTATTTCGAAGGCTCAGCTATTCGGAGAATTACGCGAGCAGTTTGGCCTTGGTGCTGGACCAACTTCAAGCGAAACAAATGGGCAGCTCCTCAATCACGGACTTACGCTCGGCTCGATTCGTACGCTTGGTCAAATTCGGGATATGGTCACGTCTCATCTCGACCCAGAAGCCACCGACAACTCGGTTGTTACAACATCAACAACCGAAGAAGCAGGCACGTCAGAAAAAAAAAGTACTGATTTTCCCTGCCTGAACCAATACCGAAGTCAGCTAGTGACTGCTTTAGTAGAAGGGGCCGAAAAGGCTGAGTGGAACGAATCAAGCGTCGCCACGATCGACCTCCCTCTAGAACTAACTGACGAGTTGTTTGCCGCTGTTGATGCAGGCCAGCTATCTCAGTATTCCCATGCAGCCAATCTATCTGAGCTTCAGCTTGAAGGCTTAGTCACTCGTCTCCGTCCGAGCCATAGCTCAAAAGGGACAGGCAAACCCGCGACGATTGCCCCTACAACTCGGCGCTCTGCTGCCCCCCCCATTGAATGGCACAACACCAGCCCGACGACCATCAGTCGTCGGTTCCGGTTAGCTATGTTTCCGCTCCCCCAAGTCAATCCTGATCCATGCCCCCCCGATTTCGCTGGCAACGCGATCGTCGTTGGCGATTCAAAGGTCAGCGATGCGTTGGTCGCTCATCTCCAGCAACTTGGTGTCACCGTCGAGTCGGTTCGGCGGCTGGAGAACATCGATACCGCAAGGTCGATCGTTGACGCTCTCTGGCAACGCGGACCGGCCCCCCACCTCTTTATTACCACCCCTCGCGATCCCGATGCCGAAACAGGAGAATGCGTCAATGCATGGAATCGTCGGCGTGAACAAGGGATTCGCTCCCTGTTCTGGTTCTGCGAACGCTGGCTCGCCAAAGTGAATGAGGCTGGCTTGACTAATCGAGCTTCGCTGATTGCAGCGATTTCATCTGGCGGCGATTTTGGCTCGTCGCATCAAGTGACTGCCGCTGAAAGTGGCGCTGTCGCAGGCCTGATCAAGGCCATCATCGTCGAATCCTGGATGAAGGGATTCCAAAAGATGGCTAACAAGATCATTGATACTCCGGCAAATGAACCCCCCGAGCAAATTGTCAAAGCGATCTGTGCCGAACTGGCAGTCCCAAGTTACAGCGTCGAAGTTGGCTGGCACAATCGTCAGCGATCAGTACTGCGAGCCTATCCCGAAACTGCTGCCGAGGCTGCAGCGGCCAATGAACGCCCAGCGATTGTTCCGTCGGGTCATTGGATTGCGACCGGAGGTGCTCGCGGAATCACAGCCTACTCTCTGATGAAACTGGCCAAAGAATATCCTCGAGTCAAGTTTCATCTGCTTGGGACAGCACCTGCTCCAGCACTCACCGCAGCGCAAATCGAGCTCGCAGCCCGCGATCGGCAAGCTCTCAAAGCCCAGATCATGCGGCAAGGCCGCAGCGAAGGTCGAAGTCCTTTCAAGGCGTGGCAAGAGGTAGAGAAGGCACTAGAGATTGGCGAGACCCTTGACGCGATGCGGTCAAGTGGCGTCGAAGCCTGGTATCACTGTTGCAATGTGTCTAACCGAGAAAGCGTCGCCGCAATCCTCGAAAGCATTCGCCAGGAACATGGCCCAATTTCTGGCGTGATCCATGGTGCTGGCATCGGAAAAGACGCCAGCTTCGAAAAGAAAGAAGTCGAGCATGTCGAAAAATGCCTTAACGCCAAGCTCGATGGAACATTCCACTTGATGACTTTGACCCGCAACGACCCGCTCCAGGCATTCATTGGATTTGGGTCCATTAGCGGTCGTTTTGGCGCGAACGGGCATACCGACTATTCACTTGCGAACGATATGCTGGCAAAACTGGCTGGCTGGTACCGCCGCTACCGGCCCGAAGTCCCAGCGACCGTCTTCCATTGGCATGCCTGGGGTGATGTGGGTATGGCCACTAAGCCCGAGACAAAGCTGGCTCTAGAAATGATCGATATGCAGTTCATGCCCGCCAACGAGGGTGTGGGGCATATCATCAACGAATTCCAGGCAGGTCTCCCTCGCGCTGAAGTTCTAATCACAGACGATCGCTACTACCAGAAGTTTTATTCGCCCGGCCGCTTTCGAGAGGCCTCGGCACACCAGGGAAACACCCCTCACTGGCCTCTGTTAACCGACATTGATTACCAAGATGGACTAACGGCCCAAGTTTCAATTGATCCTTTACAGGACCCATTCCTGCTCGATCATCGGCTGGATGGCAGGCCCATTCTGCCAATGGTGATTCTGTCAGAAGTTGTGGCCGAAGGACTTGCCGCTGCGGGGGCGAAAGTATCATCATGCGTCTTTGAGAACTTTGTGATCCGCGCCCCTTACAAGTGCTTTTCTGACGATAAAAGTCTTCTTTCTATTAAGGTACGTAAAGTTGATGTGGGCTACCAGGCAACGCTGTTTGGCGAAGTCAAAAATCGCCAGGGTCGCATTGTTGATCCCCAGCGTTTGCTGGCAGAAGCGAAATTGACGAATCGCACCGCCGGTTTGATTCCAGCTGCAGTCGACCCAAAATCAGTGCTGGCTGACCACGATTGGATTCAGGCAACTTATCCTACCCGCGACGTTAAACTCACTTTAGGTCCTTCGCTACAGTGCCTCAAGAAGGTCAAACTCGACGAGAAGAACAAAACGATCTGGGCACAAATCTATTCGCCAGTTTTAGAAGACCTCGTTGGCCCGAATCGTGATGTCACTAATTGGCAAGTTCCTTCTGCTGTTCTTGATGCAAGTCTTGTTGCCTCGGGTTGGCTCCTTTCGCATGTCGCCAAAGTGCCATTTTCGTTGCCTCTAGCAATCCGTTCATTAACGATTGTCCGCAGTCCAAGGCCAACAGAAACGTGCTTCGCCAAAGCCGAATTGCTTTCTGTTTCAACCGGTAAGGCCTTCTTCAATGTTTTCATCTACGGATCAGACGGAGAGCCCGTCTTGTGGATGGATGGCTACGAAGTCGCATGGCTGACCAATGAATAGCATGACCAGGCACGCCCAACGATCGGACAACGTCTTGCTTGCATCCATTCCAGACCAAATTGCAGACTTGTTTCCACTCCCCCTTTGCCCAATCGAGCAGTTCTTCTTTTTTGATAATCAACCGGCGACACCCAAGGTGTTCGTCATCAACAATCACTTCTTGGGAAAGCTCAGCCGCAGCGACTTCGAATTTGCGACAAAAGTGACTATTGAACGTCACCCACTTCTTCGATCACTCGTCGCGAGTGGCCGAGACGGTTTAGAGTGGCAGCTAGCGCCACTCTCACCTCGCCAGATTGTCTGGTCAGAATCCTACAGCGCAGCCCTTGCTGAGGCCCATGAGAGTGTTGACCTGACGCAAGAGGTCGGCTTTCGCGTCTTCGGGTGGACCGATGGGCAACAATCTCGGGTCCTCATGCAGTATCACCATACGGTGGCCGACGGAATCGCCGCCAAGTACGTTCTGGCCGACTGGCTCGCGGCCTATTCAATCTCCTATGGTTCATCGTCGCCACTCAGAATCGAACCTCTAAGTTATCACTCGCTACGGCTACGCGGTGAATTCAATTTCGACGCTTTCACTCAACGACCCCCTGACGAAGGCCCCCCTCCGACAATGCGTGGTCGAGTTCAAGCGGCTAGGGAATTCTTACGGTCTCAACCTGTTCCGATGCGACCTGGTGCAGACCATAAACCAGTCAGAAACGATCACGTTGTTGCACCAGTCACGTCCGAAGCGACGCTAATACCCGAGGTGTTCACATCGGCAGAACGTCGCGCTAAGCAGGAAGGCTTCACTATTAACGATGTTGCGACTGCACTCGTTCTACAGACAATCGCCAGGTGGAATCGAAGTCATGGCGAAATCGGACGAGACCGACTCTATCGCGTCTTAATTCCGGTTAACCTCCGCGACCGTCACCATCGGCACATGCCGGCGGCCAATCGCCTCAGCTTCGTTTTTCTGGGGCGACCCACTTCACTTTGCCTCAATTTCAAGCCATTGCTTGAAACCGTTCGTGCTGAGATGAAATACATTCGAGACCACAACTGCCAATACGATTTCGTGCGAATTCTTCCAGCTGTCACGCGATTCCCAGGACTGCTAAAGACTAGTCTTGGTATTCCCTATTGCTTCGCAACTGCAGTCCTGACAAATGTCGGTGACCCAATGCGGGGCTTCAGGCGCCATTTCCCAGAGTTGAACGGCCGGATGCTCTGTGGGAATCTTCAGTTCTTATTCATGGGTGGTGCTCCACCAATGCGAGTGGGAACACACTGGGCGATTGGCATCAGCCAGACGAATGACGCCTTGCGAATCGGCAGCAATTCCGCTGGGACTGAAATCGGACCTGGCTCAAACGGGCAACTCCTGAATCTGCTCACAGAAGCTTGGCAAGAGTGGGCACAACGATAGATCAACGCAATTCTGTTGACCACGATTGGACGTTCGTTGGAAAGTCCGGCTGGCAAGTGCGGCGCGATGTTCAGGAAACATGGTCAAGACAAGATGTGTAATCCTCCTCGTCGTTTTGCCTGCCGCAAAATCAAAAACGCCCCAACGCGCTTGCTGCTCCCAACCATCTGGCTCAAAAGTCCGCCAAGAAGTCTATCGGCAGCGAGTCCATCCCCTGCTTGATGGCTTGAAAAGCCATCGGTCACAACCTCACCCCCCCATCCGAAATCGTTTCGAAATCTCTCCCAACTTGTTTGTCTATTGGTCTCGCCAGAGGTCGAGTTCACTCGCGAATTCGCCAATCGATCAATCCAGCCGTATCACCGCTCGCCACCACTACCTCGCAGATACACCCCATTCGATAGACCCCCATCGGCACCAGTACCTCTGCACGCACTGAAGTATCACTTCATGGCCTCAACATCCCGCAATCCTCATGAAAAGGGAGCCGGCTCGGCCGTTTCTGCCGATCTCGGCGTGATTTGGTCTGAGTTTGGGATTTAGCGCAATCTACGTCGATGTCTCCTGAATTTCCGGTCTTGCTGTCATACCTCCAATTAGTCGGCAGCAGCCGGATTCCGAGTCGATGACACGATCGTAAGAACGGATTTTGACTTTTCACCCATGGTCGGGACTCATCCATGACTGGCCGCAAGCTAGCCCTGAGCCTTCTGGCAATTTGCCTCTCCGGCTGTATTTGCTTTCAGGACACCGAGTACGAGGCCGCCCAGCGACTCCGGGCACATTATGCCTGGTGGTTCTGCGACTTCGAAAAATGCTCGTGTAATCCCTGGTCGGACTACTCCTCCGGCTGGCGTCGCGGTTATGGCGACGTCTTGTTGGGCTTCGACGGAGAGGCTCCTCCAGTTCCTCCCAAGCGGTACTGGTCGCACAAGTATCAGTCTGAAGCTGGGCTGTGCGCAATCGATTGCTGGTTCGCCGGCTACCGCGATGGAGCTGATGCCGCACTCAGCGTCTGCGGGGCTCAGTATCACGAGGTTCAGTCGTCGCCACTCTTCCAGCAGTTCAAGCCAAATTCGCTATCACCCGATCGAGCACCTTACGATCAGGGCAAAACGACCGTTGAAACGCGGCGTGTTGGAACTCGGCAACCTAAGAAGGCCGCTCCGTCAGACGTTCCACCTCCTGCCGCCCCTGTCGAGTATGAAGACGTCGAAGATAAAGGGACGCCTGCGGATGGGGAAAAAATGGACAGTGGGGTTGCCCCGACAGATGAGAAACCTTCAGCAGATGTCGAGTCAATTGAAGGTGACTCGTTGGTCGCTCCGACCGGATTCTTCCTCGAAGAGTAATGTTCCACAAGCAGGCTCACCTGCTGTTAGTTGATCAATGCCTTTTTCTGAATTCGATTAACGAGACGCCGCTTCAAGCAAATCATTGGCTGCACCGCACTAGAAGTAGATGGACCGCTGGGGCAGTTTGATGAAGGAGTCACTCGAGATGTTGCTTAAGTCCGCTGATATTGGCAAGCCAGAAGCGACTTTGGACGAGTCCACAAGGATTCGACAGGGGTGGTGGTCGCGAACCTTGCGCAGTGCGACTTGCGCGGTTCTGGCTGGTGTGGCTGCGATCTCTGGTTGCACAGCTCCAAAGTGCATCCTGTCGACTCGCAACGCGATTCCCGCCTATCGCCTCCCAGATGAGTTCAAGTCCTGTTCGCACGGCGGGAAGGTCCCAATCGATCTCTCTTTGCTGGGTCAACGACGCAGTTCCGAGCATATCATCGGGGCCGGAGATGTCCTCGGCGTTTATATTGCCGGGGTGCTCCCTCCAAAGATTGATGATGCCCCAATCGTCTACCAAGGGGGTAGTTCACTCAATCGGCAGTACTATCCACCCAATGGGGATATCGAAGGCCCCAGCATCGGGGTTCCCCTCGAGGTGCAGAAGTCGGGTAACGTGCGGTTCCCCCTTATCGGTAAGGTTGATCTCGCTGGCTATACGATCGAAGAGGCCGCCGACACTGTTCGGAATCGGTTCGAAGAAGCAGGTGTGATTCAGGCCGGCCGCGAACGTGTTCTGCTGACACTGCTCCGGTCTCGCGTCAGCCGAGTCCTTGTGATCCGTGATGACAGTCCTGGCATCTCAATTCCGATCCGAAAAGACGGTATCCCATTCACGAAGACGGGGCGGGGCGAGATCGTCGACCTTCCACCAAACCAGAATGATGTGCTCCACGCACTGACCTCCAGCGGTGGGATGCCCGGTATTGACACCTACAGTGAAGTCTGGATTTTCCGCCGCCGCGAAACGCAGCTTGGGGACATTGGTCCTTTGCAGCAGCAGGTCGCTGGTGCCGAGTCGGCCCAATCACTGGTTCAATCGTGGGCTGCTGAAGAGCGACACATCATTCGGATCCCACTCCGCGTTCATCCTGAGGAGCCGATCTCGATCGCTGAAGACGACGTGATTCTGGAAGAGGGGGACGTTCTCTACCTCCACCCACGTGATGAAGACTTCTTCTACACAGGTGGTTTGCTCCAAGGTGGTAAGATCCCCCTTCCTCGTGACCAGGATTTGGACATCCTCGAAGCGATCGGATATGCAAACGGTGCTGTCGGTGGTCCAGGTGCAATTGGTGCAGTGTTTCGAACCGGTCCCGGTAACGTCTACCCTCCAAGCCAGGCCCTGGTTGTACGCAAACTACCGAATGGACAACAGATTTCCATTCGTTGCGATCTGAATCGGGCTGTTCATAATCCGAATGAACGAATTCTAATCATGGCCGATGATCAGGTGTACCTGTTCTACAAACCAAGCGAGTTCTACGGAAACCTCTTCCTGAACTATGTGGGTGCGAACATCACGTTTATTCCAGGTCAGAACTAGTCTTGGCTCCCCAGTTCCGCTGGAACTGATGACCAATCTGAAATGAGAGAGGCCGTCTGAGAGTGATCTCAGTCGGCCTTTCTCGCATTAGTCGCGGTGAGTTGTCATCGAGGCGAATGCTTGCCTCGAATTGTCCCTACCGATCGATCTTCCCTGCTAAAACCGCATCCAGTGTGTCCGTCAAACGTGCAAACGCCGAGGCATTCCAGGTTTTGTTAGCATAGCGGTCGAGGTCCTCAATCGCAAAAGTTTCCCTAGCTTTAACAAGACTCCGGCGGGTCACAGCAGCCTCCGGAATCAGACCCTGTACCGAGTATTTCGTAAACCGAACCGCTGCTCGCAAACTGCAATCCGTCGGCCGTGACGGTTCAGACTTAGTCTCCAGCCAATGGAGCTTGCTGCGGTTGTCAGTTGTCGCGAAGGTATGCAGCTCGATCTCTTTTCGTTGAGTTTGAATCGCGCGAACGAATAGATACTCAAACATCATCTTGTTAGTTGGGCGATCTTTATTGCCGTCCTGCTGCTCGTTCTTATTGATCAGCACAAGTGTCCGCAGCTGTGTTGGTACGGCCCGTTGCTGCGGTCCCAACCACAGGCCCAGACCTCGAAAATCGTCTGCCGATTGGGAGACAGCTGGTGTGAAGTCTTGCGTTAGCCTCACGCCCGAATAGCGCATCGTTGACGCAAGCGGTCTTGCTCCCAGGTACAGATCATCTGTCAGTGGCTCACGGTAAACGCGGACTTGAACACTGACGAAATGTTCTTTCAGGTAACTGAGGATCTGGCCCTTGCTTAGTAGCGGAAGGTCTGCCTGATCTTCTTCGAGCACTTCCAAGCCAACCGACAGCACCTGCTTGCGGATGCAGGGAATCAATGTTCTTGTACCAGAAAGCTGTTTGTCTGCCATGGTCAGGTAAGGAGTGAAAGTGTTGATTTCAAACGCTTCACCAGCTGGCAACTGCTCAGACGCCAATCCTTTTTGTCGTTTATGAATTGCATCCAGGTCGTCACCAGCGCGCGGCATCTCCTTGATCGTTTTGGCTCCTGAGACCAGCGGCTCAACATCAATGGCGAAGGCCGCCCGTGCCCCTAAGGCGGCAGGCACTCCAAAACCCAGCCCTCCAATCGCACCTGCCAGCCATTGTCGACGCGACCGGCTCGTTAAGTGATGTTCTTGGTCATCAAAATGGAGCATTGTGCGTGGCTCGATTGAACAGCTGGGACGATGCCTGGATTTCATCGCGTTTGGTATTAACTGGATACTCATTCGCCCAGTTACCGGCAATTAGCATACTCGGTTGCAGCGGGCGCTGGTGAAATTCTTTTGTCGCTGATGAATTTCAAGCCAAAAAGAACACTTATGGGAGCATTCTTCCAGCCTCGTTGCTGTCGATCTGAGCCCGACAGGCGCTACAATGCCTTCATGAATACGACCCAGACTTCAGAATCTCTCTCTCGTCAAGGGAGCAGTCGGCGGCGATTTAGCGTCTACCGCCAGTTGCTCAAGGCGAAACGCCTGCCCAGCGGGCCAATCCACAGTTCTGCTCCAGCTCGACCCGCCTCACAGCGAGTTCGTACCTCATGGCAGCTTGTCCGTCAGTTCGCGGCGCTCGTTTGGCCGTTTCGCTGGCGTATGGCACTCGTCCTGGCCACTGCGACCCTTTCGACGCTGCTTGGCCTCCTACCCCCCGCCGGCACCAAGGTCATTATTGACTACGGTCTGAGCGGAAATCCACTTCCCGCCTGGGTCGTCTCGGCATTCCCGCAGTTAGCCAACCCCCGAACTCTGCTACTCGCCATCGTGGCAGGCGTTGCCCTCATTTCGCTCGTCAAAATAGCAATCCACATCGTCGGGCGATGGCAAGCAACGTTGGTCACCAAGCAAATCCAACTTAAGACCCGGCAGCGAGTATTCGAGCATGCGATTCGGCTACCACTTCACCGTGTCCAAGAGTTACGAGCCGGCGGCGTCGCATCGATCCTGCGAGAAGATGGCGGCAGTGTCGGCGAACTTGTCTTCGGTATGATCTTTAACCCCTGGCGGTCAATTGTCCAACTGGCCGGCAGCCTCTTCATTCTCGCCTGGGTTGATTGGACGCTACTACTGGGTGCGACTCTATTGCTGCCCACGGTATTCTGGACCCACCGCGCGTGGATCAGTAGCATTCGTCCCCAGTTTCGAGCCGTTCGCAAACAACGCGAATTAATTGACGCATCGGCCACCGAAGCCTTTTCAGGGATTCGCGTGGTAAGGGGCTTCAGTCGCCAACGCCGCGAAACAGCCCGCTTCGTGACCGATAACCACTTGATGGCCCGTCAGGAACTCCACGCCTGGTGGTGGATGCGTGCCGTCGAAATGGTCTGGGAAGCCCTCATTCCCATCGGCAGCGCCACCCTTCTACTCTACGGCGGCTGGCGAGTATTGGATGGCCAGATGACGATCGGCGATCTAATGATGTTTCTGGTCTACCTGCTAATGCTGCTCGAGCCATTAGCCACCTTGGCCGAAAGTGCGACCCAGTTCCAAAACAGCCTGAGCGGTCTCGATCGAATCCTTGATCTGCTCGCGGAACCCCTTGAAACGCCTCCATCCCAGGCCACCCACAAGACTGCATCACTCGCCTCGCCAGGCGAAATCTCATTCGAAAACGTCTCCTTCGCCTATCCAGGTAGTACCCAGAACGCAGTGACAGGAATCAGTTTCCGTGCTCGCGCCGGGACCACGACCGCCCTGGTTGGTCCTAGTGGTGCAGGCAAAACAACGCTTACGAACCTCGTCGCCCGTTTTTATCAGCCGACCCACGGCGTCATCTCGCTCGATGGGACCAATATTCAGAACTTCGACATCGAGTCCTACCGCCGCCTCTTGGGGGTTGTCGAGCAAGACGTCTTCCTGTTCGACGGAACCATCCGCGACAACATCGCCTACGCCCGGCGAGATGCCACATTCGAAGACGTCTTGCAGGCCGCGAACGCTGCCAATGCAACTGAGTTCATCGACCACTGGCCCGATAAGTTTGAAACGGTCATCGGCGAACGAGGTGTCAAGCTAAGTGGCGGCCAACGTCAGCGCCTGGCCATCGCTCGTGCGCTCCTGGCCAATCCCCGTCTCCTCATTCTCGACGAGGCCACCAGTAATCTCGATACCGAAAGCGAGCAGCTGATTCAGCAAAGCCTCTCTCGCCTGATGCAAGGACGCACGACCTTCGTCATCGCTCACCGCCTCAGCACCATTGCCAGCGCCGATCAGATTCTGGTCGTCGAGCAGGGGGCCATCACCCAGGTCGGCACTCACGCCGAACTCATGGAACGTGGCGGCCGCTATCGCGACATGGTCGAGCAGCAAGTCTCACTTAGCCTTGGAACCGTCGCTGAAACCCGTCGGTCACCCGCAGATGGCTGTTTTCCCGTTCGCAGCTAAGAACCTATCCGAGAACCCAGTTGTGCATGTTTGAGACCCCTGATTCGACTGTGCGACATCTCCGCATCATAAGGTTCTCGGATAAGCTCTAAGCTCGTTCGATCTAAATGCTCGCTAATCCTGTGGCGACCGTACAAATCGTCAAACACAGTGACCGACAAAACAAAATGTCCACGGCAGGAGTCGAACCTGCAACCTTTGGCTTCGGAGGCCAACGCTCTATCCAATTGAGCTACGTGAACGAGAAAGCGAAGCCATCCTCAATCGACGCTGCAGCAGGCCTTCAATCCCCGATCTCGACGATCGAGAAATCCGGACGATACAGGCACCCATTCAGTCAGACCCTGAAATTTGAAGTTGAAGTTGAAGTGAGTTCGCAAGCCAGTTTACAGTTTGATCCGACTTAAAAAACTCATCGCTAATCGCTCGGAAGCAGTCTTCAAACCCCTGTCGGGCCGACCACGCTAGTGGTCAGGTTCTGTTTATGAGAAAGCTGAAGCGGTACAAATCAAGCGATTGTGGCCCAACCTCGAACGCCGAAGTGGGTGTGCCGCTGTATCAATCGAAAGATTGAACTGATATTGAAGACTTCTTCTTAGGGTAACGCTGATACAAACACGCCTGCCAGCGCTTCAACCCTCAAGTCAAGGTTATCAGGGGAACCGACAAGAAATCAAGCCTTACCTCAGCAGGCTCTTAGCCCGGGAAACAGGAAAGCCGCTGGCTTCGGGGCGAAGCTCAGCGGCCGTTCGATTCCGCGAACCCACATCCTTACTACCTAGTAGTGATAGTGACCGGTGCGATGCAGGTCATAGTGACCCGGCTGCACGTGGAAGTGGTTTCCATGACGGTAGACTTCGGGAGGGTGATAATCGAGGTGGGTTGTGTCGTGATAGACCGGCACGTTGGAGTATACTGGTGCGACAGGGTATGCGGTAGCTGGCTGATAGACCGGAACTCCCGACTGCACGAAATTCACCCCCCCGTAGTATCCGGGATTACCACCGTAGTAAGCCGCAGTCGGTGCCTGATAAACGGGGGCGTGGTAAGCGGTGCCAGCATGGACATGCCCCAAATGACCAT
>JAIXVG010000297.1 GCA_027483145.1 Planctomyces sp. | reverse complement strand
ACGAGGTGAATCAGTAAAGGAAATCGCCCGGCAAATGCATTTGTCGCAGAAGTCGGTCGATAGCCACAAGTACCGTATCATGCACAAACTCGGGATCCACGATCGCGTTGAACTCGCCCGGTTCGCGATTCGCGAAGGTCTTTCGCTTCCTTAATGGTAGCCACTGACCACGCGAGTATTTCCCGTCACCTGTTGAAGCAACTGACAGCCTTCGGCAATCGAAAGACTGTCCTTCGGTTCCGGGCAGACAGTTGGGCTCGTCGCGGCCCTGCTCACCGATCTACCCCTCGAAACGGGTGTGGTGAACGGTCAGTGACGAAGATGCCGTCTGGCAGCCGGCCAGAACGTGATTCGCTTTTGCCACAAGCCCCACCATGCTGTTTTTTGGGGCTGCGAACTCCTGTTTGATGCAGGATTGGGTTGGCCAGGCCCAGGAAAAGTGGTTCTTGAGCTATGTTTCGAGCAATCCAGCCTGAGCAGACTTTATGGCTGGAGGCCCGCGTTTACTTGCAAACTTCGGGGTAGGCGAAGTTCACAGCTGGGTGTAAATTACCCAGAAGTTGTTGCAGGGAATGACTTTGCGATTCCTGGTAATTGCCTCCAATCGCTACGAAACAAGTTGAATCAAGAGGCCCCAAGACCTGATCTCAATTAGTCTCAATTTAGCGACTCATTAGTCCAGGGCTTTGGACGACAAGCAATCTTTTATGCGTTCGGAGTGCATCAGTCACGACTGACGACTTCGAAAAGGAAATGGCTCTATGTGTGGAATTGTGGGATACGTCGGTCCAAACAGTGCCTATGACTATTTAATTGAAGGATTGTTTCGGCTCGAGTATCGCGGATACGACAGCGCAGGGGTTGCCATCCAGAACGCTTCTGGCATTGATGTGCGCAAAAAAACCGGTCGTGTCTCGCAGCTGGCAGAGTTGGTCAAAGAGAAACCTGTCCAAGGCAATGTCGGGATCGGTCACACGCGGTGGGCCACACATGGAGAGCCAAGCGACACGAACTCTCACCCTCATGTGGGGGGAAACGGGGAAGTGGTCCTCGTCCATAACGGAGTGATTGAGAACTACAACCAGTTACGCGATCAATTGCGCGAACTTGGTTATGTGTTCCACTCAGCCACCGATACCGAAGTCGTTGCCCACCTCGTTGCTCACGCTTTGGAAACAGAATTAACCCTTGGGGCCAACCCAGAGAGTGATCAGACTTACCGCACTGCCGTCGAGAATGCCCTTAAGCGGCTCAAGGGGACTTACGGTCTGGCGATCCTGTTCCGCGATCGCCCCGGCCTGATAATCGCTGCCAGATTGGGAAGTCCGCTGGTCGTTGGAATTGGGAATAAAGAGCATTATCTCGCCAGCGATGCCAGCCCCCTGGTCGGCTACACCGAAGAAGTGGTCTACTTGAGTGACCATGAACTGGCCATGCTGACCGCCGATTCGCTGCAACTCGTCCATCGCGATACGGGAACACAAGTCCCTTCAATCAAGTTCCTTGAGCAATCGGCTCAGGATATGGACCTGGGTGAGTTTGAGCACTACATGCTCAAGGAAATCTTCGAGCAGCCGACATCGATCGAAAATGCCCTGAGAGGCAGGCTTGACGATGATGAGGCCACCGCCAAATTTGGCGGCCTCAACATGGATGCGTCTCGCCTGCGCAGTATCGACCGGATTGTACTAACCGCTTGCGGCACCAGTTGGCACGCGGCCATGGTTGGTGAATACTTAATCGAAGAGTTTGCCCGCATTCCCGTTGAAGTCGAATACGCCAGCGAGCTTCGTTATCGCAATCCACCGATGAGCGAACGAACAATGGTTTTCGCCATTACCCAAAGCGGGGAAACAGCAGATACCCTCGCCGCGATGCGCGAATGCAAGCGAAAAGGCCACGCTTCGTTAGCTATTTGTAACGTCGTCGGCAGCAGTATCGCCCGCGAAGCAGATGGTGGCATCTACTTACATGCCGGGCCTGAGATTGGTGTCGCCTCAACAAAGGCCTTCACTTCTCAAGTGACTGTGCTGACGCTGTTAGCCTTGTTCATGGGGCGCTTGCGGCATCTGTCATACCCCGCTGGAAAGCGGATCATCAATAATCTGCGCGATATGCCCAATAAAATTCAGAAGACGCTTGAGTGCCACGCTCGCGTCAAGGAAGTCGCTGAAAAGTACTACCGTGCTCAGAACTTCCTCTACCTGGGTCGGCAGTATAATTTCCCAGTGGCATTGGAAGGGGCACTGAAGCTAAAGGAAATCAGCTACATCCATGCTGAAGGTTATCCCGCAGCTGAAATGAAGCATGGCCCGATCGCCTTGGTCGACGAAGACACCCCCAGCGTGTTCGTTGTCCCTCGTTGCCAGATCTACCCCAAGGTGATCAGCAACATGGAAGAGGTGAAGGCCCGGAGAGGCCCAGTGATTGCGATTGCCTGCGAAGGGGACGACAAGGTCGCCGACATCGCCGACGACGTGATCTACGTCCCGGACGTCGATGAGTACCTGCAACCGCTTGTCACAAGCGTTCCGTTGCAATTGCTGGCCTACCATATCGCTATTCTCCGCGGCTGTAATGTCGACCGGCCCCGTAACCTCGCGAAAAGTGTGACGGTGGAGTAGGCTGCGCAAACAATAGGTGTTTCAAAACCCTCCGGTGGATAAAGACGGCACCGTGATTCGCTGAGTGAATCCTGCCACCAACCGGGTTTTGAAATAGCTGCTACGGGCATAAGCTGAGGTGCGGCCCAATTCGACAAACGATCCAGGCGATAGCCTCTTCATGCTAAACCCGTCATCCAGCGACGAACTGATCCCTCGTTTAGCTGAACATCATCAGTTTAAGTCGTCTGAAGCGGTAATGCAGCGGGCCTTAGCGCTCGCCACGGCCGGTCGCGGAAGTGTTGAGCCTAACCCTCAGGTTGGCTGCGTGATCGTTGATGACGACCTGCGACTACTGGGCGAAGGATTTCACCCATTCTACGGCGGGCCACATGCAGAAGTCGTTGCATTGGCCGCTGCGGGAAGCGCGGCAGCGGGAGCTTCGCTATTCGTTACGCTGGAACCTTGCTGCCACTATGGCAAGACCCCCCCCTGTGCCGAGGCGGTGATCGCGGCCGGAATCAAACGGGTGGTGATCGCAACTGGAGACCCCGCGGCTTATGTCGCTGGTGGGGGAATCCGCCGCCTTGAGCAGGCTGGAATCGATGTTACTGTTGGTCTCCTGGGTGCCGAGGGAGAGGCCCTCATCGCTCCGTTTCGTAAGTTGCAACAGCAAAAGCAACCCTGGGTCCACGCGAAATGGGCCATGACGCTCGATGGAAAAATCGCCACCCGCACTGGTGCCTCTCAGTGGATCTCGGGCGAGCAATCAAGGCAAGTTGTTCATCAACTTCGGGGGGAGATGGATGCGATCGTCGTGGGGATTGGGACCGCCATGTTCGATAACCCGCTCCTCACTGTCAGGCCTCCCGGCCCGCGTGCTCCGGTGAGGGTGATTATTGATTCACAGGCCAGGCTCCCCTTAACCAGCAAGCTGGTTCAATCGGCCCGCGAGACTCCCGTTTTAGTCTTGGCGACCGAACTGGCTGACGAGAAAAACGTCGATGAGCTGATTCAACGCGGAGTCGAAGTGGTCAAGCTACCCCATCAGAATCAACTCGCCTGCATACCGGCCATCCTCGATGAACTTGGCCAGCGCCAGATGACCAATATTCTGATTGAAGGTGGCGGTACCTTGCTTGGTAGCTTCTTCGATGCAAACGCCATTGATGAAGTCCACGCCTTCGTAGCCCCCAAACTCTTTGGCGGTACAAATGCGTTGGGGCCTGTATTAGGGACAGGAGTCGCCCTCCCCAGCCAAGCGATCCAGCTTCTTAGTCCACAAATTGAAATCTGCGGCGACGATCTTTACCTTCACGGCCGCGTTGAGCGATCAACAAACGATGCCGTCGGCGCGCGATGAAGCCCGCTTCAATGCCACATTGGCCGAAGACAATCGCTCCGTTACGCGTCGATTACGGCTAACGCAAGCGGACGGGTAGCGGCACTTGCTCCTGCTCAGAGCATTCATTGCCAATTAGAGCACCGGCGAGAACATCCGGCAGTAGTTTTGGATCAGCCTTGCTTGCCAACTGCGAGTAGCCCACTCGTTTGGGTCAATCTTTACCGCTGCGGCCAAGTCTTCCTCAAAGTGTTCGAGCAGCAGGTCGGCCGCTGCGGCTCCAAAGACCGCAACTGCCACTTCAAAGTTCAAGTACAAACTTCGGGCATCAAAGTTGGGCGAGCCAATCAGCGACCACGTTCGGTCAATCGTCAGCGTCTTGGAATGGAGTAGTCCGCCGTGATACTCCCAGATCTCGACCCCTGCCCGTAGTAGCGAGTCGTAGTACGACCGACCTGCATGATAGGTGTACCAATAGGTTTTGGGACCCGACACTAACACTCGCGTCGCGACCCCGCGATGAGCCGCATTCTCGAGCGCTGTCACCAGTGGCGGGGTTGGAACAAAGTAAGAAGTGACTAACGTCACGTGATGCCGCGCCTCACCAATGGCCGCGAACATCGCCGCCTGAAACACACTGTCGTCCGAGTCTGGGCCACCCGCCAATACTTGTGCAATCACCTGCCCGTCCATCACCGGCTCTGGGTAAAAGGCCGGACTGGCCAATTCTTCTTTGGTCGCATAGTGCCAATCTTCAGCAAAGACTTCCTGCAATTGCAGCGTCGCTGGACCTTCCAGTCGAATATGGGTATCGACCCATTT
>JAIXVG010000090.1 GCA_027483145.1 Planctomyces sp. | reverse complement strand
CACGTCGGCATCCATCAAGCCGACCTCAGCTCCAAGGAGTTGCAGTCCATACGCGAGAGTGGCAGCGACCGTACTTTTGCCCACCCCCCCTTTGCCGCTGCCGACGGCAATTACATTCTTTACCTTCAGGCCAATCGATCCACCTGTGTTCTTCCCTTTGGTGACGACGCGAAATGCAGTCGACACCAAAGGGGCGGGGGACAAATCGGTTACCGCAGCCAGGAGGGCTTCGCTGATTCGCTGGCGATTGGGGTAGGCCGGTGTTGGCAGTTCGATTGTGACCGTTACCTCGCCGGCATCGCTCGCAACGACATCCCTGATCATCCGCAATTCGCCCAATGGGAGCCCTAGCTCGGGGTCGATCACACGGGCAAAACGGGCCTGCAGGTCAGCAACAGAAATTGCGTGAGTCACCGGTTGAATACTCCACAGGGCAACCAATCGCCAGCCGTTCGTTCTCAGCTCTGACGAGCTGATGCAGAATCAAGAAGGCGGGAAAACGAGAAGGGCCGACAAGTCGGAAATTCGATTCCGAGCCGTCCTAAGGGAACTATAGCCAGCTACCCCGATCTCGCTACCCAACCGAGAACGAAGCGATCTAGAAGAGCAAGACCGCGAGCAGCAACTCGGCTGCCATCGCCAGGCAAGGGGTGCATGGGAGTATCAGAGAAAACTCTGTCCCTGCGAGCCATCGTTAACTTGCGATGAAGCTCGGATGCACTGCGATGAGGAACAAAGTGGCCAGAGCCGGGATCGAACCGGCGACACCAGGATTTTCAGTCCTGTGCTCTACCATCTGAGCTATCTGGCCTCTCCACCTTGCGGCGGGGAGAGGGGAGAATAACGAAAAAAAATTCATCGGGCAACTAACCTGTCCCGCAGGACACGAAAACCGTTTTGCCGGTTCGGTTTAGAGCCTATTTCGGGTGCGTGGGAGCTCCCTCAGCAGCGTGTGCAGGTACTACAAAACGCTTGACCGGCTGAATCGGCAAACCTTGCCTCGATCAATGCCAATAACCACAGATAGAGATTCTCGCGTTACCGGCAGAGTTTCTGTCGGATTCAATTGTTAAGAAATCCACACACTCGGGTTTGTAGCTTCGAACTCGCTGTGACTTGCCGCTATAGTAACGGCTGAGGAATGAATCCGACCAAAGATGTTTTTTACCTGAGTTATGACCTCTATGGTTCCACCAAAAGAGCCGACGGCTGGCAGCAAGCCATCGAAGAATTCAGGTGTCGGGACAATCTCGGCCACAAACCTAACCGGGCTTTCGGTATGTGATGGTCGGTACGATGTGCGAGCCGTTCTGGGCGAAGGAAGCATGGGGGTTGTCTATCGGGCCTACGACACTCGGCTTGAGACTGAAGTCGTCCTGAAGATTCCCAATGAAGCATCGCTGAATGATGCAGAGTTCGCCGAGCGATTCAGCCGCGAGATCCGCTCGCTGGTGAAACTGACCCATCCGCACGTTGTGACGATTCTGGACGTTGGCGTTCAGGATGAGGTTCCTTTTGTCGTGATGCAGTTCTGCTCGGGTGGAAGCCTGAGAGACCGGCTGGTCGACAAGAACGAGCAGCAACACAAAAAGCCACTCTCGTCGATTGGCGAATGGCTTCCTCATATTGCCAAAGCGCTTGATTTCATTCACGAACAGCAATTCATCCATCGTGATGTGAAGCCTGCCAACATTCTATTCGACCAGCACAATAACGCCTTCTTGAGCGACTTTGGGCTGGTGAAGGTCCTCTCTTCGCAGAATGCAGCGACCAAGCGGGATGCATCGCTAACGGCTGCAGGCTTTCTGGTGGGAACACCCAACTATGTGGCCCCCGAGTTGATTATGGGGCACGCCCATGATGGCCGGGTTGACCAGTATTCATTAGCCATGACGGTATACGAAACTCTGGCTGGATGTGTTCCACTGGAGGGCCCAACAGCCTCGGCGACCATGGTCAACCAGACCAGTATGAAGATGCCCCCAATACAGCAATATGTTCCTGAGGCCCCCAAGGCTTTAGATGACGTGCTGCAGCAGGGACTGTCAAAGAACCAGAAGAATCGCTTTCCCAATTGCGTTGCCTTCGCAGACGCAGTCATGGCAGCCATCAACAATACGAGTCGGATGTCCCAGAGCGATGGGCTGGTGCGGGCCAACGTGGCGGCTAAATCGGGCCGAGTTTCCCGTGGGACCGGGGGCAAAGTTCCATGTCCCCAATGTGGGAAGGTGTTACCGCTAAAGCCGCAGTTTGGCGGGAAGAAAGCCCGTTGTGCTCAGTGCTTATCCCTACTCCAGATTTCGGTCGATCTCTCTACGTTGCGTTGGCTGGCTGGGCCGCCGGAGCCGATTGATGAGGACGAACCATTGAGTGCAGCACCCAGGACATCTCGAGCTTCTCAAAAGATGACACGAGATACAGCCCGCAATGGAAGCCAGCAGACACGCAGGGTCAAGCGAGATCCAGACGAGGTCGAATCGCTTCTCGGAGAAGAGCTGTTCGGGAAGAAGCTGAAGAAACCAACAATGATGTGGGTCTTCATGGCTGTGCTTGCTGGCTTGGTTTTGTCGGCGATCGGAATTGTCTGGGTGATTCAGGACGAAAAAATCCGCAAGGTCGAAGAGAAGTCCAGGCTGAAGCAGCAGCGATTTGATGAGAACCAGGGCAAGCAGGTTCGATAGCATACCCCTTGGCTCTGCGGAAAAAGGACGTCTTTAAGGGCGTCCCCCTCAGCCTTCTCGTGCGGTCGACGCAACTGTTGGGAATCCAGGTTTTGACAAAGGACAGCCCTGTTTCAGGCAAATCCAGCCCTTTTGCTTGTCTCTTGGCCTTAGCACATGAAGTAGGCCTTGGTTCATCCCAAGACTCGAATCGTGCTTCCGTCAGACTTAAGGCCGTCGTTGCACAGTGATCGCGGACAGTCGCTAAAGTAGCCCGCTCAACGTTGCCACCAATGAGCCTGCCAGGCCTGATGGCTCGGCCCCGGTCCACATGGTGCTGACCGCTTCCCAAACGATAAGGCTATTGAGCCCCAGACAGGCGGCAGCGGCAATCACGAGCGAGGCAGACAGCATCCCCCACGGGGCTTCTGCATAACCCTGCATCCGTGAACTACGCTGTACCGCAGCCGTTTCGCCCGAGTAAGTTCCTGAAAGGCCAGCTGGGATCGAATCGTCGGAAAAGTTCTCGTCGGAGGCTTCGAAAATGTCATCGTCGCCACCCAGAACATCAAGGGCATCGACCGATTGACCGAATTCGTCCGAGATGTCGTCGGAGATATCCAGGTCCTGGACAGACTCTTCGACGACATAGGCATCACTAAAATCGCTGCGAGTGGTCTTTCCCGATTTGGCTGCCGGTGAAGGAGACTTGGTCGTTTCTTCATCGACGATGAAGTAACCCGTCTCTTCATCCTTGCTTGCTTCGACAAAGTCGATCTCGTCGCGGAACTGCTCTTCCTTGGCCAGGCGGCGTGTCCCGCTCGACTCGTTCTCGTCCTTCCCAAGGAACTCGGTAATTTCGGGAATCTCACCCATCCGCTGGGTTGAAGAGGCGGTCGGCCGGGGGCCATCTTCATCGGGAACGATTTGCAACGACAGACCACTATCGCCCGATTGGAGCGAGAGTCCACTATCACCTGCATCGAGCGATAACCCGCTGTCTCCCCCCGAGAGGGAAAGTCCGCTATCGCCACCTGCCAGCGAAAGCCCACTGTCGGCACCAGCCAGCGATAAGCCGCTGTCGCCGGTATCGAGCGATAACCCACTATCGCCGGTTGATAACGAAAGATCGCCATCCTGAGGAGCAGTCCCCTGCGGAGCAATCGACAGTCCGCTATCTCCCGTATCTAACGTTAGACCGCTGTCCTGACCTGCCAGTGAAAGACCACTATCGGGAAGGTCAGGGAGCCTGATTCCACTATCGGGATCGCCCGTACTCGGTAAATCGGCCGCTGATAACGAAAGGCCGCTATCGGCCGTTCCCAGCCCCAATCCACTTCCCAGCCCGACTCCCGACGGGGCGAACGTAATCCCCGATTCATCACTCGCGAGGACGATCCCGCTATCGCCATATTGACCTCGAATCGACGATACGTCGAGCAGGTCGCTCAGAGCGCTCTCTTCCATCTCCGGAAGGGCGGTCGCATCGGATGGCCCCCCTGTCAGGTCAGCCGGAATTGGCTGCTTGGACGAGCTTTTCGTCGAGACGAGGTCGATGGCCCCTTCCGAAATCAAATCCAGCAGGTCATCCCCATCCAGCGGCATTACATCGCTACTGGTCGAAGGGTTGGACCGTCCAACTGATTGACCACTCATCGGCATAACGTCGCTGCTTGAAGCCGAGCCAAGCTGCAAATTGTCTGGTTGCCCCGTTGCAACGATGACATCGCTGCTCGAGCCAGGTGCGGTAATCACGTCACTGCTGGTTGATCCCGCCGCGATGACGTCGCTACTCGAACCGGGTGGTGCAATCACTTCGCCGCTAGTCGATGCAGGCGAAATCACAACATCGCTACTACTGGCCTTCGAATCTTCCAGCCCGCTGACGTCGAGGTCGACAACCGGCGTTTTCTCTTCGTCGTCATTCAGGAAGCTGAAGATGTCGCTCGCGCTATTCTCTTGCGATGAGGGCTTGGCCCCGGGTGCGGCGCTAGCGAGCGCTTCTTCATCCAGTTCCAGGAAGCTGATGTCGTTCGAAAAGAAGTACGAGTCGGAATCGTCGGAGCTTCTGGGGATGTTGACGGGCGGGCCAAGAAGCTCTTCCAGGTCGGCTCGGCGGAACTTTTGCGTTCCCAAGTCAACAAGTGGCTTAATCTGGCCTTCGCTCCCTAGCGCGCGAATCTTCTCTGGCGAAACTCCGAAAAGTTCCGCAGCTTCTTCGGCGGTCAGAAACTTCTTTTCCATTTGAAAGGCAACTCCGGCAGGCCTCTTGGCGCTCCACTAACGTGATCCACTCTCGGAGACCGTGAGCGAACTCGAATTGAGACGAAAGGATGACCTTGCTTGACGTGATTGGAAGCGACGAGCTGAACTGACGGCCAGTCCGAATAATCAGCTGTACTTGTTCGAAACCTCTTCGATTAGCGAAGTGGGTCCGACGCATCAGAGGGTATTCGGATCAGCTCAAACGAGAACCCAACAGGTAGCTCCGTCGCAAAGTGCAGCACTCCGCCCGAATCGCATGTCGGATTCAACACGCCAGACAAAGGGCCGCAAACCTTTTCCAATTATCCCATACGTTCGACATGTTGCCAGCGGAAACTCGATCTCCGTCGGGCCAAGTTCGGCTAAAACCCTCACTGGTCGCTAATTTGGCCGGTTTGTAACGACGAACTCAGATGCAGGTGGAAACACTGGTTCTGGTTTCGACCAGGTCGCTGAAACGACTCAAGTTCCGTCAGGCGGCAGGAAACCCTAGCTAATCGTCCTCATCGTCATCTTCGTCGTCGTCATCTCGATCATCCTCATCGTCGAGTTCGTCATCTTCGAAATCGGGATGGAGCTCGTCGTTGGGGTTAAAAAAGAAGTCTCCCAGCCCCAGCGGAATTGCGTTCCCCCCCAGCGATTGCTGACGGCGGGCTGAAAGCCGATTCAGGTCGAGCGCTTCGTCTCCCAGACAATTGACGAGCGCTTCCTGCCAGACGAGGTCCTTGGCGATCGGGTGGCTGGCATCTTGGGCTAGCCGCTTCATTGCGTACCGTAAAATATTGATCCCGTCGCGGGTCGAGAAATCGAGCTTCAGGGTATGCGCCTGCTGCAGAAACTCGACCGTCAGGTTGAGCATTTCTGCTTCCGCGAAGGGAAGGTGGTACTTCAGGATGGCTAGTTCTTCGTCGCGCCCGGGATGGCCTAGCGTCAGAGTTGGTTGCAACCGACTGAGGATGTAATCGGGAATCTCGAATGTCGATTCATCGTCGTTCATTGTCACTGCACAACGAAAATCGCGGTGAGCATGAATTGTCACCCCCGCTACGATCGACTCCACATAGCGGCGGTGATCAAGAAGCGGAGCCAGGCTGGCCCACGACTTCTCATTCATCCGATTCCCTTCGTCGAGAATGCAAATCTTGCCACGCACCATCGCTGTCACCAGCGAAGAGGCATGGTACTTAATCGACCCGCTCTCAGCCAAAACGGGGGTCACCAGCAAGTCTTCAGGGCGAGTGTCGGCCGTGCATTGGTAAATGTAGAGGTCCTGCTGACGAACCTTGGCCGCTGCGATCCCAAGGGTTGTTTTGCCAACCCCCGGGCTACCGACCAACCGCGGAGCAAGTGGCAAATCTGAATCATCCACCACCAGCCAGCACGCCAAAAGTTGCTTGAGCACTTCTCGCTGCCCGATCCACTCTCCCGCAGAGCGGTCGGGTTTTGCCAGGTGGAGTTTCACACCATCAATTTCAATCGTATCGGACATTGCTTCCGCTTACTGAGACAAGTCAAAAACAGGCTGGTATCGAACATGGGGCCACGTTTTACTGCATCGCCAGCCTGAATCGCTCCACGCTGTGAGACTGCCCCAAGGTTCTCGTTCGCTGCTACACAGTCGGAAGTCCAAGGAGCAGCGTCAAGAGATCGACAAATCCGCGCTGGCAAAACGGTATCCCTTTGGTAAGACAGTCCCCGAATTGACCGGCCGGGCAAACACTGGAGACAATTAAACCGTGATCTTTGCACATGACCAGCCCAGACGAGTTTGGTTCAGCAGGAAACACGCATGACGACGGGTAACCAGCGCAAGATTCCGCCCGCATCGGCCAACAGGCTGGAACGCGAACGAAGCTTTCTGGCAGGTCCCCGCTCACGAATCGCCGAGTTTTGGCGGGTCTGCAAGATTGGCGTCGAGTTCATCAAAGGCTTCAGGGCACTCCATTTTCTGGGACCGTGCATTACGGTCTTTGGCTCTGCCCGGTTCCGCGACGATCATCCTTACTATCAACAGGCACGGCAGTTGGGGGCAGAGCTTGCCAAGTTGGGCTTTACCGTGATGACCGGCGGCGGTCCCGGAATCATGGAAGCCGCGAATCGAGGGGCCAAGGACGTGTCGGGCAGGTCTGTCGGCTGCAATATCATCTTGCCGACTGAACAGAACGCTAATCCCTATCTCGATAAACTGGTCACCTTTAACTATTTCTTTGTTCGAAAAGTGATGCTGGTTAAATACTCACAGGCCTTCATCATTTTTCCAGGCGGGTTCGGCACGTTGGATGAGGCCTTCGAGGCTGCGACCTTGGTTCAAACCGGGAAGATTTTTCAGTTTCCTACCATCTTTGTTGGTGTCGATTACTGGCAGCCGTTGTTTGACTTTTTGCGCAAGACAATGCTCGCCAAGGGGACCATTTCTCCCGAGGATCTGTCTCGGCTGGTCCTGACCGATTCGCTGGAAGATGTATTGGCTCAGGTGCAGATCTGTCCGTCCCGACCCCACTATATTGGCCACGGCCTTCCAGCCGAACGGGAGTGGCTGGCGATCGAGAATGTCTCGGCCACCCCCTCAGCCTAAGTCGTCCGAAGCGAGACCAGGCTCCGACTGCTACATCACCGGGTGGCAGATTTCCCAGCCTCTCTTGGCCCTGGCTACCCCCGCTGTCGACGCCAGGCCTTTCGTCTCGATTTATGGCTCGCTGCCGGTTTAGATGTTCTCGCCACCGATTGAGCCAGCAGCTATACTCGGGACACTATGGCAGGCAACAGTTTTGGGCAAGCATTTCGAATTACAACGGCTGGCGAAAGCCACGGCCCGGGGAACGTCGTCATTCTCGATGGAGTTCCGCCGGGTATTCCGCTCAGTGTGGCCGACTTGCAGTTTGACCTTGATCGACGAAGACCGGGCCAAAGCAAAATCGTCACCCAACGCAAAGAGTCGGATACTCCCGAAATTCTGGCAGGCGTCTTCGAAGGGGTCACCACCGGCACCAGCATTGCCATCCTCATCCGCAACGAAGATCAGCGAAGCAAAGACTATTCCGAGATCAAGCATCTCTATCGGCCCGGTCACGCCGATTTTACATTCGACGCCAAATATGGGACTCGCGACTACCGTGGCGGGGGACGCTCCAGTGCCCGCGAAACAACGGCCCGCGTGGCTGCAGGGGTCGTCGCCAAAAAGCTGCTGCAGCAGGCGTGTGGCGGGGCAGTGGTCGGCTATGTTTCACAAGTCGGAAACATTGTTGCCAATATCCCCGACCCGGCCCTAGTGACGCTGGAGCAAGTTGAAACCCTGCCAACTGGCGAACCCAATATCGTCCGTTGCCCAGATCATGCAACCGCCGGCAAAATGGTCGAGCTGATCGAAGAAGTCCGCAAGTCGGGCGACTCGATTGGCGGTGCGGCTCATATTGTTGCTACCAACATCCCAGCCGGCCTGGGCGAACCGGTTTTCGACAAGCTCAAAGCCGACTTGGCAAAAGCGTTGTTTAGTTTGCCGGCCGTTCTGGGGGTTGAATACGGGATTGGCTTTGGCTGCGCGACCATGCGGGGAAGTGAACACAACGATCAGTTCATTCCTGGCACACCCCCTCCATCGATCACAACTCGCACAAATCGCCACGGTGGCATGCTGGGAGGAATTTCAAGCGGGCTTCCAATTGTGCTACGGGCTGCTGTCAAACCAACCAGCAGCCTGCCGATCGAGCAGCAGACCGTCAATGATGCTGGAGAGCCGACCAGCATTCGGACCAAAGGTCGTCACGACCCT
>JAIXVG010000315.1 GCA_027483145.1 Planctomyces sp. | reverse complement strand
TGACCAGTGATACCGTGACTCCGCTCGAGCTCTCGCAGCTCGTTATCAGTCGGCGCCGCGAACTCCTCGCTACCGTACTTGCGGATGTTCGCGCTGGCAGATCGACTTGCCTCGAATTATGTCTGGTCGAGCTGCCATACCGCGCGAAGTTTGAAATACATCCCCGATACGGTCCTCAGAAGATAACCGGACTTACTCGTTACTATATGTCGTTCTATCCGAGTGACTTCGAGCTATAGGCTCGCGTAGTTTTTTCTGGGTATGCTTACAAAGGCCATGATGTCGAAACTGCTTTTCAGTCTCATTGTCATCGCGCTGGCTCTCGCCGAGCCTGCAGCAGCCTTGGCCCAATCGGCCGGGGCCTCATCTGCAGGGTCAATCGAACCATTCCCACAAGTGCCCGGTGGCCTGTTTTACCGGGGGAACCTCCCGGGACGATTTGACACCACGGGCTTTTACTTCAGTTGGTTCATGCTCTTTTTCGTGGTCGGCCTGTTTGCGCTGGTCATGTGGACCCTCAACTGGATCGCTCAGGACAGCAAGCAACTCAACTGTCGGTCGGGACTGTGGACATCCATTTCTCTTCTTGCCGGGGTCGCTGCTGTTGTGGGGTTCGTTTGTGCCCCTGCAGCGCTCCTCGGTCTGCCGTTATTTGCTCTACTCTACGGGGTTTCGACTGGGCTTTACGTTTACGAACGCAATGGAAAAGTCCCCGATTCGGGCAAAGTATTGACTGAACGCCATTTGCGACAACTCAGTCAGCGCTGGCTTGCCAAGATTGGCCTCGGCGGCTCGCGGGGTGACTATCGCGAAGCAACATCTGGTCCTCCTCTCACTTTTCTAGGTAAATCGGGCAAGAACGGTAAAGAACCCGATCGTAATCGTCAGGTCGAATCCTCCAAAGGATACATGGCTGCCAAAGAGCTTGTTTACGATGCCATCCTTCGGCGAACCACCGATATTCACCTCGAACCAAAAGAAGACGAAATCTCCGTCCGGCTGCGCGTCGACGGAGTCATGTTCCCGGCTGAACCATTCGACCGTACTACTGGTGAAGCCATCATCAACATCTTTAAGGTGTTGGGAGCGATGGACATCACCGAGCGGCGCAAACCCCAGGATGGAAGCTTCCGAGCGGAAACCGAAGGGCGCGAGATCGATTTCCGTGTCGCAACCCAGGGAACGAACTTCGGCGAAAAGATGAGCTTGCGAATTCTCGATCAGGGAGCATCCGTCCGCCGTCTGTCTGAACTCGGCCTCCGCAAGCAACTGCTCGACCAGTTGATCGACGTAACCCAGCAGCCTCACGGGATGTTCCTGAGCTGCGGCCCGACCGGTGCCGGGAAGTCGACTACGCTCTACGCGTCGCTGCAGGAAATCGATCGCTACGAAAACAACATCATCACCATCGAAGACCCGGTTGAATACCGGATGGATAACGTCACGCAGATCGAAATCAATACGAAGGCGGGTCAAACTTTTGGTTCCGCCCTGCGCAGCGTTTTGCGTCAAGATCCTGATGTGGTGCTGATCGGAGAAATCCGCGACGCCGAAACGGCCAAGATTGCCTGCCAGGCCGCAACAACTGGCCACATGGTTTTCTCAACGGTCCACGCCAACGACACGATTACGGCTCTGTTCCGGTTGATTGATCTGGGTGTCGAACCCTTCTTGCTGGCAACCTCAGTCACAGCCATCTTAGGCCAACGACTCTGCCGTAAGCTGTGTGAAGACTGCAAAGAGCCATTCAAGCCAGCACCAGATGTGCTTGAGAAACTTGGGATTCCTGCTGACAAAGTTGACCAGTTCTATCGCCCCCCCAAGAGTGGCCAATCGGGCTGTCAAACCTGCAATGGCCTGGGCTATCTTGGCCGGATTGGTGTTTATGAATTACTGTTGATTACCGATCGAATTCGGGACCTGATGCGCGAAAATCCCAACATGTCAGCCATCAAGGCAGAAGCCCGAAAGAATGGCATGCTGTATATGAAGGAAGAAGGCCTGCGACTGGTTCTGAAAGGGACCACTTCGCTTGATGAACTGCTGCGGGTCGTAAAGTAGTAGAGAGCCAAGCGGCAGAAAGTTAGTCGGTGCAACTCGACTTCCTTAATTTCCTATCTGAGAAACTGGTGGAGACTGTTCGAAAACCCTGGTTTGATTGTGTGAGATCGTTGCAATACAGGGTTCTCGGATCGGCTCAAAAGAGTTCCAAAAGCGGGCGTTATGGCGATTATTGATATTCTGATGCTGGTGATCGTCGCTGGGGTCACCTGGTTTGTCGCTGCCGAAGGGGCCTGGGCTGCCGGGACGACGTTTCTGTGCGTCCTGTTGGCTGGGATATTGGCGATGAACTTTTTCGAGCCGCTAGCCGGGTTCCTCGACTCGACGGTCTCGATAATGAGCGACTTTTCCGACGTGGCGGCCTTATTGGGACTATTCGCCGGATTCGTCTTTGGGTTTCGTTATGTGGCAGAGCAACTGGCCCCGACGTATATCGATGTGGCCGGTTGGTTGCGAGAACCGGGCCGGTGGCTGTTTGGTGCACTAACCGGATATGTGACGATGGCCATCATTCTAACCGCATGGCACACTGCTCCATTCCCTAATGGCTTTTTGGGCTTTCGTGCCGAACGCAAGAACCTGTTGGAAGCAGTGGCACCCGATCGGCAATGGCTGGCGTTCAACCAGTACTTGTCAGAGCACGCATTACGACGTGGACCCGAGCATGTGTTTGATGGCCCGATCTACCAGCTTGGAAGCCAGGCGGAGCCTTACGCCAACTCGGTGTGGCCCTCGTTCCCCATCAGATATGCGACGCGACGAACGCAGTGGTTTGGACGAGGTGCGGGTGCTGCCGCACCGGCGCCAAAGACTGCACCTGCGGCCACAAGTGGCGGGTCATCTGGAGGTGGAAATCCCGGTTTCTAGGGACTGACCCTTAGCGCTCATCAGAGAACTCTCTGACGCGGCGACGTCGTGCGATCAATACAGGGGTTTCGAACAGGCACAACCGCCTGCTCGGATAGGTTCTTATCTCGAAGCTGGTGGATTGACTCGGAATCACCTGAGTTGCAAACCGGCACCAGCAGATTTTCTGATTGGCCAATTTCCATAGACGCAGCCACTCGCCAATGACCGCAACACGCCCGTCTGCTCACTTTGCTCTGGTCCTTTTCCTGGCCTGTAGCAATGTCGTTCTTGCCCAGCCAACGTTTACTGACCAAGGCAGTGACTTCGATCACCGTCTTCCATGGAAGTGGGCTGACCAAGGTTCCATTGTTCCGCATGCCCCGCGCGATGGCTCGAGTAACCTCGATAATCACTTTAGTTTACAGCGATCCCGCACGGTCACTGTTGCGGCTGTGAGCGATACTGGGCCGAAGAAACGGCAGGTTGCTGAACAGACCAGGCAGCTTCCTGCCGAAGAGCAGCCGACCCCATCGCACACCACGAAGCCTTTGGTCGTCGCCCACTATATGCCTTGGTATGGGTCGAAGAGTGTCAGCGGGAGTTGGGGCTGGCACTGGACCATGAACAAATTCGATCCAGATCGCATTCGCTGGGAGGGCCAGCGCGAAGTGGCATCGCACGATTACCCGCTGCTGGGTGCCTACGATTCCAGCGACCCGGAACTGCTGGAATGCCATGCACTCTTAATGAAACTGGCCGGGCTTGATGGAGCAATTGTTGACTGGTATGGCACGCGAAACTTTAACGACTACGCGATCAATCATCGCCATACTCAAGCCCTGATTCCCTGGTTAAAGAAAGCGGGACTGAAGTTTGCTCTCTGCTATGAAGACCAATCCGTTGGCCACATGCTGAAAGCAAAGGTCTTGGAAGAAAAGGATGCCGTCAGTCAGGGGACCGAAGACTTTTTAGCGGCAGAGCGAGAGTGGCTAAATGACGACGCCTACCTGCAACTTTCCAATCGGCCGGTCGTGCTCGTTTTTGGTCCACAACAGTTTCAAAATGACGAGTGGAAGACTCTCCGAAGGAAACTGAAAACCAATCCCCTGTTTTTTGGCTTGCCCCACTTAGCCAAAGATCGCGGGATGGATGGTCTCTTCTGCTGGCCACCTGTTACGGGTGGCAAGACCTTGGCACCGGCTGACTGGCAGGGTGAACTGGCCTTAAACTATCAGCGGGCAAAAGTCGAAACCGTTATTGCAACCGCATTCCCCGGTTTCAACGACGTTTATCAACAGGCGGGTCTGCATGAAAGTTATGGCCACATTGCTGACCGTGATGGGGCCACGTTTCGAGAATCACTCGAACAGGCTCTGCAAAGTGGCGCGCCGCTCGTACAACTCGCCACCTGGAATGACTTCGGCGAAGGGACCGTGATTGAGCCAACGCGCGACAAGGGTTATCGCTATCTCATTACCCTCCAGGAACGGCTGAAGTCCCCCTTTGCAGCCTCCGACCTGCGGCTACCCATTGCCCTGTACCAGCTTCGCAAGCGAGGTGGTGATCAGAAGGTGCTCGATGCCGCGTCCTTGCACCTCTTTGCAGGACGTTGCGCTGCGGCCGCCACTGAGCTCGATCGCATCAGTACCCAGCTTGAACCGCAGCCAGCCCAATTTTCCGACTCATCAGACAAGCCCGATCCGGATTACCGACTCGCCACAGACATTCTTTATCGCGACGCCACCGTATCGAGCGAATCGATGAAGCTTCACTGTCGTCTCGATGTCTATCACCCTGCCAACGTAAAAGACTTTGCGACAGTCGTCTGGTTTCACGGTGGCGGAATCACTAAAGGATCTCGCAGTATTCCCCTTCCGCTAAGACGGCAGGGGTTCGCTGTCGTTGCTGTCAGTTATCGGCTTGCCCCCGTAGCCAGGACGCCCGACTTCCTTGACGACGCAGCCGCTGCAACCGCGTGGGTTCAAATGAACATTCATCGCTTTGGGGGCAATCCGCGCCATATCATCCTGACCGGGCACAGCGCTGGGGGTTACCTTGCCACAATGACCGCCCTTGAGTCGACTCGCTTGGCAGCGCACGGAGGAGAGACAAACAATCTTGCTGGCCTTGTCCCCTTAAGCGGGCAGATGATTACTCACTTTACCATTCGTGCAGAACGAAACATTCCGCAGGGGCAGCCCGTGGTCGATGAGTTTGCTCCGCTATTTCACGTCCGTAAAGATGCCCCGCCAATGCTCGTCATCACCGGCGACCGCGAGAAAGAACTGGCTGGACGCTATGAAGAAAACGCCTACTTCTGGCGAATGATGAAACTCGCTGGACACCCCAACATCACACTGTCCGAGCTAAAGGGTTACGACCATGGCGGCATGGCCGAGCCCGCATTCCCAGCCCTCATTGAATTCATTGGCGATCATACGAAATGACCGTTTATCAAAACGGTTGCCACGGCGAAGCATGCATCCATGCCAGCATTCCAGCCGGCGATCTCGCCGCGGCGAGGTGCTGACCTGCGCTTCGAGCAACGGCAGAAGCAGACGATCGGCAATTGACTTGGACGCAAGTATTGGCAGCGGCTGAAAAAGAACGGACCGCTGACAATTCTAAAACTGCCAGCGGCCCGCGTTTGATATCAGCGATTAATGCTTATGGGCTTGAAGCATTTCTTCGCACTCTTCAGCACAATCCTTGCACGACTTGGCACAAGCCTGCATGTGTGCGTCTTTCGACGTGCTGCAAATCTTTTCACATGCCTGGCAAGCCTTCATGCATTCCAAGCACAGGCTTTCAGTTAACGGACCCTGGCGAGACACGATTTTTGCCGTCAGAGCACAAACATCGCCGCAATCCAGACACATCCGTGCACTGGCCGCATGATCTTTGGCACCTTCAGCAATCTTTTGCAAACAGTGGTCTGCACAAGACTCACAAGCAAGTGCGCAATCGAAACAAGCCTTCGCGCACTCTATGGCGTGATCATTGGCATGCTCGTGACCATCATGAAACGCCGAGCTAACCAATAAGGCTGTGACCGTTTGGACTGCTGCCTTGCTATGAGCGGTTGCCGGCTTGGAGCATGCGCATTCGCCACATTCGCAGGTTTCACAAGTGCAGACTCCACTGCCACAGTCAGGGCACTTACAATCGACGCAAGCACAGGTGGGCGCTGCGGCGGCAACCTGTGTGGCTGCCTTAGAGCACGAGCATTCGCCACAATCGCAGGTTTCACAAGTGCAGACGCCACTGCCGCAGTCAGGGCACTTACAATCAACGCAGGCACAGGTGGCCGCAGCGGCAGCAACCGGTGTGGCTGCCTTGGAACATGCGCATTCGCCACATTCGCAGGTATCGCAAGTGCAGATACCACTGCCACAATCAGGACACTTGCAATCAACGCAAGCACATGATTTGGCCTTGGCTCCGGAAGCCAAACTGGCCGTCACTGAAATGCCAAATGAGGCCAAAGCAATCAAGATTAGAAACGGTAAACGAAGAGACTGGGACATGATTCAGAAACTCCTGACATGGGAAAACGAAAACAACCTACTGAAGAAACATTTGTTCTTGCAGCAGTTTTCATTTCCGCCAGGCGCACTGTAGCGCCAGGAGCGTTAGGCCGGTCGGCTTTGATCGCAGTGCCAAAGACCGCACTGAAGCCAGCGGAGAGGCCACGATAACATCAGAAGCAACCGCTGCAAACGTCGGCAAAGCCTGTTCGAAGGGCCGACTGAGATTGATTTTGTGAACAACGATAACACCCGAGGTGCGAGCCGTTTCAGCACAACAATTGCAATGCCCGCCGAGTTTGGTTTTCGCAGATACCGGACTCACGACTTGAGTAATAATCGTGTGATCGGGCGCCGAACGGCAGGGCTTTAAAGCAACATCAGACTGCTTTGTTGAGCAGCAAACGTGCATCGGGGATGCCCCAGGCGTCTCCACTGGCTGCAGCCCGTCCGCCTCATTTACTGAGTCAACGCAGCTTGTCCTGCAACAACAGACCCCGGGCCGGACGGTGACTGGCGGAGCCAAAATCACCCCCAACAATGCCATTCGGAGGATCGCGTTAAAGCTAGACATAACTGAAGTATGACAACAAAGCGAGTTTGGTCAATCCTTAAATTCTGGACAGCCAAGACTCGGCAAGTGTCTCAGCAGCCATGAAGTGGCCCCGGCAGAGGCTCACAAAACCGGACGGCGCTGAAGTTAGTTTGTCTTACCGCTCTCGGCAGCGTTGCCAAATGCTAATTGAGACCACGAATCTTGAGTTCCGCCAGTACCGATTGAACGATCAGGCTGACTTCTTCCGTCTCAGGGCTTTGGCCGGGCAGGCGACAGCCACCAATGGGCTCATCTGTATACCCGTGGCTGGCGAGCATGCATTGCAGGGTGTTACTTAAGGTTGCCAGGTCGGCCTGCTGCTCGGTTGAAATGGGCTGACGGCCGACACCCGTGTCGAAGCCGCGAAGCTTGACCGCTGCTCTGAATCCGTCAGGGAACTCGGCCGAGTAGAGCATCGTATCGAAAAGGGTAACCAAGTCGTACTGCAACTGTCGTGCTTCATCGAGCTTCAGGCTCATCGTCAACTCGTACAGCTTCCGTGTCAGCTCCGGGACAACACCGGAACTGGCGTTTGTTCCACCATCACAGCCGACCAACAGCATGGGCATCAGAGCTGCATCCCAGCCGGTCATAAAGCTGAAGTCAGGACGATTGGGCCTGATCGCTTGAATCATGCGAATCATGTGGGGGATGTCCCCTGATGAATCCTTGATGCCGATGACCTTATCGCATTCGTCGGCCAAGCGGCGAACGGTTGGAACATCGATGGGGCTGGCAAACAGCGGAATGTTGTAAAGCGTGACATCAATCGGTGTGTTATCAGCAATCTCTTTGAAATAGGCATAAACCGCGCGTGGGCTCAGCTTGTAGTAGAACGGGGCAACAATGGCGACGGCAGTGGCCCCCATCTCATGATAGGCTTCGCAGGCGCGGAGCGTTTCTTTCACGTTGGCTTCGGCGGCCCCGGCCAGGACAGGGACGCGACCCCGCACTTGATCGGTGATAATCGCCATAATGCGAATGCGTTCTTCGGCAGTGAAGCGGGTGAACTCGCCGGTGGATCCATTGGGGTAGAGACCGTGCACCCCTTTGGCAATCAGCCAGTCGACATAGCGCCGCAGTTCCCCTTCGTGAATGTCGCCGCGCGAATCAAGAGGGACGATGTTGGGGGTAAAAATACCGTGAAGCTTGCCTTGGGGCTGCATGGATTGCGACTTCGAATAAGAGACGTTGTTGGTTTGTCGGTGGCAGGGGGAGAACGTGCCGCAGCTAAACTCGTCAAACTGCGTCGAATATCCCTGCAAACTACTTTAACTTCGATCTCCCCCCGGTGCCGAGGGTTTCAACTTGTTTTGCAGGAGATGGGAGAAATTCTTGCTGCTCCCCCTGCCACGATCCCTCGGCAATCATCGAGTTGGCGGTCAGATGCAAACTACGCTCATGCAATGAGTTATCGTTGCTCACCAGCTCGATGCTTTCCCGGGGCGAAAGCAGATTTCGGTTCA
>JAIXVG010000446.1 GCA_027483145.1 Planctomyces sp. | reverse complement strand
TTCATGTCTCGCGGGGCTTCAATCCCCAGTCGGACGGTGTTTGGTCCAATTCGTACGATCGTAATCGTGACAGAATCACCGATCACAATCTTTTCACCCGGCTTTCGCGATAAAACCAGCATCTGGTCCCCCCATCTTGGTTGCTGCAACTCTTCCCTGACCTGCAGAGGGTGCTTGAAAACCTCGTTGCCTTTGCGACTCGCACGGCAAACTTGGGTTTTCAACCCCGGCAGAGTGTCGTCAACGCGACGATGACATCAAGAGGATAACACTTCCGCAATTTGAAAGTCTAGTAGGGATTCTCCCAATTGCGCCGTATTAACCGAACAGTCACAATCCCGGACCTGTGCGCGTTTTTTAGGCAAACAACCGGGAAGAATTGCGGGTCTGCCACTTTTCAGCCAAGCCAACCCCGTCCGCAACTCAAAACCCCTGAACAGCCTTGCCGGAATACTATACAGAATACTGAAAACGCCAGATTGGCAGTTCAGTCTTGATCGCCCAGTCCCCGGCGTTGCCAACAACTTTTGCACAGCACTCGCTGGCCAAACTTGTCCGCCCTGCCCCTCCTCGCCCCCAACCCAAATCGCAGCGGGGCGAACCTTGCAATTCAATTTCGGGGGCTGGATGCTACGGCCTAACTTGCGCCTCGCGTCCCGGCCTACGGTCCCGGGATCAACGGCACCTATTGCTTTTGCCCAATGGCATTCCCCAAAACCGGCTCGCCCCAACCCGCCAGCTCGCCCTACCGAAAGAACAGACATGGTCAGAATTGGAATCGTCGGCCTCGGTTTCATGGGCTGGACCCACTTTGCAGCCGCCTCAAAAATCTCTGAAGCGGGCAAAGTGACGGGGTCAAAACTCAAGGGAGGAGCCGTCACGGCCTTCGCCACTCGCAGCCCGGAAAAGCTGGCAGGAGACTGGAGTAGCATTCAAGGGAACTTCGGCCCACGTGGCCCCAAGCTCGATCTGGCCAAGGTCGGAGCCTATGACGATGCCCACGACCTCATTAACGATCCAGATATCGACCTCGTTGATATCTGTCTGCCTAACGACCAGCACGAAGAAATGGCTCTTGCTGCCCTGGCTGCTGGCAAGCACGTCCTGGTCGAAAAACCAATCGCTGTCGATCTGAAGTCGGCAGAGAAGATGGTCGCTGCTGCCAAAAAACATAACCGCCTATTGATGGTCGCTCATGTTCTCCCTTACTTCCCCGAATTCAGCTTCGCCGCCGAAACCATCGCCAGCGGAAAGTACGGCAAACTGCGGGCAGCCAACTTCAGACGAGTCATTTCTGCCCCGAAGTGGTCTGATGGGATGTCCGACTTCAAGAAACTAGGGGGTTGGGGAATCGATCTCCACATTCACGATAACCACTTCATCAGCCAGATCTGTGGCCTCCCCAAACAGGTCTCTTCGCGCGGCATCCTGGAAGAAGGCTTTGTGAACCACGTTCACTCTCAATATGCATTCGAAGACCCCAGTCTGGCCGTCAACGCCATCAGCGGCGGAATCGCAGCCGATGGCCTGGCGTTTGCCCACGGCTTCGAACTCTTCCTGGAAAAAGCGACTATTCTCTACTCAGCCGGAACACTGGGTGGTGCCTGGTGTGCGGACCGCCCTCTATCGGTCATCACCAATGGCAAACTCGTTCAGCCGAAGCTGAAGGGTTCTGGAGAATGGTGTGCTGCCTTCACCCTCGAGCTGCAAGCGGCCGTCGAAGCGGTGAAAACGGGTGTTGTCCCTCCCTCTATTTCCAGCGAACTCGCTCTTGGGGCACTGCGCCTGTGTCATGCAGAACTGAAAAGTGTCGAAACCCTGAAGCCCGTCACGCTCAAGGCGTAGTTATCTCGCCACCTGCGTGCTCCTCGTTCCATTGAGGACCGCCATCCCGCAACCAGCCCCCACTTTCACCTTAAAGCTGCTCCAATGCTCGACAATCTACCGGTGCTGACCCATCAGTTCGCCGGGCTTACCATCGAAGGCTATTCCCGGGCTGCGGTCCAAAGCTATTGGCGAATCCCCGAACTCAAACTCGGCTTCGATATCGGCGGCAGTCCCTGGGACTTCACTGGCACGGGAACAATCTTCATCACTCACGCCCATCTTGATCACATGGCTGCGCTTCCCGCGTTTGTCGCTCGGCGCCGCATGATGAAGATGGAACCACCCACCATTTATTTGCCTGAAGAGAACATCGAAGACACCGAGCGACTGCTTAAGGTGTGGCAGCGCTTAGATCGTGGCCGCATGATTTGCAACCTAATTGGCGTGAAGCCAGGGGACGAGTTCGAACTATCGCGCGAGCATTCGGTCACCGTTTTTAAAACCGATCACACCGTCCCCTCAGTCGGCTACATCGTGTGGGGCAAGAAGCGTAAACTGAAGCCGGAGTATCAGACACTTTCAGCAGACGAAATTCGCGATATCCGCCTGTCGGGTGTCGAAGTGAGTGCCGAACAGCGCACGCCGCTGGTTTGCTACACGGGCGACACTGCCCCGTCAGCCTTCGACGCATGCAGCGACCTATATCTGGCCAAAATCCTGATTGTCGAGCTGACCTTTTTTCGGCCCGAGCATAAGCGCGAAAAAATTCACAAGTATGGTCACACCCACCTGCAAGACATCATCGACCGAGCCGACAAATTCAAGAACGAGCTAATCATCGCGATGCACTTCAGCACGCGCTACCACAGCGACCACATCACCAAGTCGTTAAGCAAACGCCTGCCGCCCGTCCTCAAGGACCGCGTGAAGTTGTGGTTGTAGTCAGCCGCTTGCGGATCTCCCAGGAATCTCGTTGGAGTATGCATCCACGGCCGAACGCCATTGAATTTGGCTGTGATACGAGCGAGCAAGCAGCAACATACCACCCCAACCGCGAAATACCCCCGGCAGGATTCGAACCTGCGACCTGAGCTTTAGGAAAGCTCCGCTCTATCCAGCTGAGCTACGGGAGCATAGGGGAGAACTGCGTTTTTCAAGTGGCAAAACTGAATCACATACTGAACCGCATACAAGCTATTTTCCACGAAGTGTTTTCGCCTGGGTGCCACTGGCTCTGCCAGTGACTTCTGGCCTTTAGCAACTTACCTAAAAACAAGTCATCGATCAGCGAAACAATCTGGACACGGAAGAGTTTAGCCAGTTCACCTCCGGCAGGCCAGAATCCGGCAGGCTGGCCGTCTCCCCCGGTGCTGCGAGCCTGTTTCCCGCCTCGCTCATGCAATCATCACGTTTCCCTGACGCGCGGGCTGTCTATACTGCAATCACTCCAAACTTCGCCGCCCCGTGGCCCGCTAACCCCTACACCAAAGGACCACCATGCCACTCCATTCTCCCTTGCGCTGGGGCGTTCTTGGGGCAGCCCGTATTCTGCATCGGATGGGGCCTGCCTTTGCCACCACGCCAGGTCATCAACTCGTTGCCATCGCAGGTCGAAGACCTGCCAAGCTTCAAGAAGTGGGAGGAAAGTACCCCGGGGTTCGCCTTATTGCCGACTACGACGCCCTGCTGGCTGATCCTGAAATTGATGCCATCTATTTGCCCCTTCCCCCATCGCTGCATGCCGAATGGGGACTGAAGGTCGCCCAGGCGGGCAAACACCTGCTCATTGAAAAACCGGTGGCCACTAGCCTGGCCGATGCTGAAGAGCTTGATCAGGCCTTTACACAGCGCGGCCTCGTCTGGCTCGATAACACCATGTGGCTGCACCATCCGCGCACGACCGACATGCAGCAGATCATTGCCAGTGGCCAGCTTGGGGCTCTCGCCCGCGTGACAGCCGCCATGTCATTCAACGCGAAAGATCTCCCCCCGGAAGATCACCGGTTCCATGCCCATCTGGGAGGAGGAGCACTCCTCGATGTTGGCTGGTACTGTGCGGGAGTCTGCCTCTGGGCCTTTAAGTCCTTTCCCGTCGAGGTCTGGAGCCAGGCGAACATGGTTTACGGGGTCGATCGCGATGTCTCAGCCTGGTGCCGGTTTGCCAACGGAGGAATTGCCTCATTCGATGCCAGTCATCACATCAGCATGCGGCGGTGGTTTGAAGTTTCTGGCAGCGAAGCGTCGCTGGTCTGCGACGACTTCACGCGCCCGTTCAATCCCGAGAAAGTCCGGTTTTGGACTCACAGCACCGGCGGCAAAATGGCCGAACACAAATGCAGTCCCGACACCTCCGAGATCCCCGTCCTCGAAACCTTCCGCTGCGCTATCGCCGGCGAACTGAACCCCAGACCGTTCCAACAACAAGCTTTGGATACCCAGCGACTTGTCGACACCATCCGAGCCGCATTCAGCAAAAACAGCTGAGGCTTGTTTCGAAGAATCATGCGATTCAATTCGAACCAGACAGCCGCGTCGTGTTGTGAGCATTTCAGGTTGCCGTCCGCGGGTATTCAATTCAGCTTTCCGCGACCCCACAATCCCATTCCCGCTTCCCCTGCGAATGACTCGGTTGGGAGCATGCCACAAAGAGCCTTAAAGGCTATCCGAAAACCGGTCGTGCTCGTTCGAAAACCCCGTTTTTTCAGGCATGCGATCCAAGCATCAGAGGTTTTCGGATAA
>JAIXVG010000252.1 GCA_027483145.1 Planctomyces sp. | reverse complement strand
GGTTGCTGGCCTGTTGGGCAGCAGAAAAAGGCGTTAGGCTGGGACGCTCCGCTGGATGGCTGCGGGAGCTTGCCTGTTTGGCAAGCCATTCTCTTCCACTCGACTCGTGCAAAGTTTACTCATGTCGGCGTTTCCTCCGACTGGTTCCCGGGCGGTTCATGTTCCGGTCATGCCGCGTGAAGTGATTCAGTCGCTACAACTGACCCCCGGCCTCAGGGTGGTGGATGGAACTGTCGGGGCGGCCGGTCATGCTCGATTGATGACTCCGCAAGTCACTGCACCTGGCTGGCTCTGGGGGTTCGATCGCGACCCGATGATGCTGTCTCACGCCAGCGAGGTCCTGGGGCTAACTGGCGTTGCCACCAACAAGCCAATTCGGTTGTGGCAGGGGAGTTACAACACGCTGCCTGAACGGTTGGCGGAACATGATCAAACGGCCTGCGACAGGTTGCTGGTGGATCTTGGGCTATCGTCAGACCAACTGGCAGATGAGACCCGGGGCTTCAGCTTTCATGCCACCGGGCCGCTCGACCTACGGTTTGACACGAGTGCTGGCCCGTCAGCCGCCGACCTGCTAGCCAACCTCGATGAACAACCGTTGGCCGACATCTTCTGGAGATATGGAGAAGAGACGAACTCTAGAAAAATTGCGACCGCCATCGTCTCACAGAGAAAACAAGCTCCGGTACGAACTGCTGCCGACTTATCGAACCTGATTGTGCGGGCCGTTGGATCGGGAGGGCAAGGTGCACGTCATCCGGCAACGCAAACCTTTCAGGCATTGAGAATTGCGACAAATCGAGAACTCGACGAAGTAGAGCAGTTCGTAAGTGTGACCGCACCCGGTTCACTGGCGGCAGGGGGGCTACTATTGGTAATCACTTTTCATTCAATTGAAGATCGAATTGTGAAAGAAGGGCTGGCAAACCGGGAGGTTTGGGATCTGGTCACCAAGAAGCCGATCGAACCGACTCCAGCAGAGATTCGCTTCAACCCTCGCAGCAGATCGGCCAAGCTGCGGGTTGCGCGCCGCAAGTAGTGGGCCCTGCACAGAAATTGCTGAAAACTCTTATTCGCTGAAATGCTGGAATGGCCTATAACCGGTTTGGCAGGCAGGCTTAACGGTCGGCGAGGCAACGCCAGCAAGGATGCAAGTGATGGCCCGCGAAACAAAAATTGGTTTGGTGTTGGTTCTCGTACTGGTGTCGGTCTTTGGGGCGCTGCTCTACAAGCGGATTAAACACCCTAACGAAGCGATTGCCGCCATCTACGCCACAGCCAAAGGTGGGGGCGACAAGACCGAGGATCCATCTCAGGTCCCTCCTAAATCTGACGAAACAGCCAAAGAACAGCCGCAGTTGGCAGCGATCCCTGCAAAGGGGACGGGGCCGGACGCGGATGAGCTGGCGTTATTGGATGAATTTGGCAGCAAGCCCCCTGCCCCGAATCGAGCGCCGATTGGGGATCAGGCCGTTACGACCAAGCCAAAACTGCCAACGATGGTCGATGACTCGCTGGATGAGCATCCGTTTGCAGATTTGGAACAGAAGCCTGAGCCTAAACCCGAGAAAGCTCCGTCGGCATCACTTGCCAAGTCGACTGTGGCCACCGGTGACCCATTTCCAGACAACGAGCCCTCCAACACCAAAAGTGATGAATCGCGTAAGCAAACTACTGGGAATCGGGCGGCAGAGTTAGCCGACCTGAAGATGGAAGAAGATCCCCTGTCTGAGCCTGCTTCGATCGGCAGTTCTGCAGCGGTTGCTCCGACGACCGACTTGGCGACGAGCAAGGAACTAAAACCTGCTTCCTCGATTCCGCCGCAATCGCCTGCGAACGATACATTTGTTGACGACGAGTTTCCAATGGAACCAGCTTCACCGCGACTGGTGGCTCAGGGGCAAGCAGCGAGTGGAGCTAACGAAGTTGAAATGGTCTTTCCAAATGAAAGTGAACCTCAAGAGAAGTTGGCATCCCGTCCACCAGCAAAACTGGAAGAAAACTTCGATGAGCTCCCTGAGTTAGATGTCACTCAATTCAGCGAAGTTAAAGGAGTAGCTCCCAAACAACGGCGCGAGACGGAAACCCGATCCTCTGAACCAGAGTTTAATGGACCGATTGCGACAACTGGCACTTCAACTCGATCAACAGATACAAGCCTCGGGTTTGGCGATGACACGGAATCAAGTGAACCACAATTTGCTGAACCAGAACCGGTTCGACCTTCGATGAGTGGTATGAGATCAGCAGGTATCGCCCAGACGCCCCAACTGCGCGACGACGAGATTGCGGCTGATGAAGAGTTTGCCATCACGCAAAACTTTGATGAGGTAACGCCAGTCAATGGGGGCGGGCTGAAGACCGCAGAACCAACGGCCATTACAACCAGCTCTTACGTTGTGCAGCAAAGCGACAACTACTGGTCGATCTCGCGCAGGCGGTATGGAAATGGTCGGTATCATCAGGCCCTTGCCCTGCACAATAAAGCAATTGTTCCCGATCCACAGTCGATGCGGCCGGGTGTGCGAATCTCGACACCACCTGCCGCAGAACTGGAGTCGCTGTTCCCCGAGGCCTTTCCAAAATTGGCTGCTGCACAGACATCAAAGAATGCTGGTGAGGCAGCCGAAGCAGGATTTTTTGTCGATGAAGAAGGGAACCCGATGTACCGAGTTGGCCCTAGCGACACGCTGAGCAAAATTGCTCAGATTCACTTGGGCCGCTCGTCGCGATGGGTTCAGCTATTCGAGTTAAACAAAGATCGGCTTAAGAACGAAAAAGACTTGGCACTTGGTACGGTGCTGAAACTTCCGCCGGATGCCAATCAAGTAAGAGTGATGGGGAAACGTTAAACGTAAGAAGAGGTGAAAAACGAACGTCCTCGGGCATGCTGAGCAGGTCGTAGACCATTGTTTCGAACCTTGAATCGCCGAGTTAATAGGTTGGCCTGATGCTTGAGTTTCGGTTCGGTGTGGCGATGGTGGGACTGGTTGCTTGTGGCCTGTTTGCCAGCAGCATTGAGGCGGAATCACTCGATTTGACAAGGCAGCTCAGCTATCAGCAATTTCGGTTGCAAGTGATTGATGACCAACTGGCCCGCCTGAGGCTTGAAGCTCAGCAACTGGGCGCTCCGGAGAGGCTGCTAAAGCCGCTGGAAGACGGAACGCTGACACTAAAGCGACCGGATAAACCGGTCAGGCCGGAGCAGCCTGCAACGCCCCAAACCACGGAAGAGGAATAGTTAGTACAGGTGGGGCAAATGAATGCGGTTACGAAATGCTGACCGAGTTGTTTGTCGGTCGCATTGGTAAACCGAACCAAACCGGACGTTAGCAAAGCTTGCTGCATGATAGGCCACCAGACTAACGAGACTGCTTCGGAATCAATCGCTGCAGCGGCGATCTATCGCCGCGCAATGGTTGTGGTGTTTGCCGTTGCGGTTGTCTGGCTTGTACTGGCTGGTCGGCTTATGCAATTGCAATGGCTGCAGAAGGAGCAGTTCGCTGGGGCCGCTTCGAAGCAAAGATTGCTCATCGAAGATGTCCCTGCCCGGCCGGGTGATATTGTGGATCGCCAGGGGCGATTGCTGGCGACGACAGTTTCCACTTCAAGCCTGTTTGCCGTTCCCAAATTGATTGCCGAGCCGTGGGGATTCTCGCAGGCCGTTGCCGCAGCGCTGAATATAGACGCAGATCGGCTCTTTGAGCGGTTAGGCCAAGCTGATGATCGCCAGTTTATCTGGGTCAAGCGTCGGCTGTCGGAAGAAGAGGCCGAGAAGATTCGGCAGATTGATCTGCCCAAAGGGACATGGGGATTTCGCGAAGAGTACCGGCGACACTATCCCCAAGGTTCGCTGGCGGCCCATGTGCTGGGGCTTCGTGATATTGATGGAGTTGGCAAGGGTGGAGTTGAAGAATCGCTTTCTCAGGTCTTGTGTGGAACCGCTGGTCGCCGACTGTTTCAGCGAGATTCAAGAGGCCGGGTTTTCAGCCAAGAGTCAGAGAATACCACTCCGCCAATCGATGGATTAACCGTCAGGCTGACCATCGACAGCGTGCTGCAGCTTTATACCGAGCGAGAACTCGATCGGGTGATGGAGCAATGGAAGCCGGGAAGCACTTGCGCGGCGGTCCTCGATCCCAAAACGGGGGAGGTGCTGGCGATGGCCTCTCGACCAACGTTTAATCCGAACAGTCCGCAAGATGCGATTTCAACAGCATGGAAGAATCGGACGATTGCCGACATCTACGAACCGGGTTCGACAATCAAACCGTTGTTTGTGGCATACGGACTTGAGCATGGACTGCTGCAGCGGGATGAATCATTCAATTGCGAGAATGGGGCGTATCGCATGGGACGCCGCATTCTG
>JAIXVG010000600.1 GCA_027483145.1 Planctomyces sp. | reverse complement strand
CGACCGAGGAAGCAGCAGCCGAGCCATTGATCGATGAGGGGACGACTCCTGCTAGCGATGAAGAGTTAACCGACGATGCTCCGGCGGCCGATGAGCCAGCGGATGAAGTGGCCGAAGGGGAGGATGACGAGCGGAATTCGAGCCGCAGCTATCGCCGCCAGTACCGAGGCGGGGGCGGGATTCGGGACATTCGAACGGCTGGCCGCAACGGGAAAGTCGTCAAGATTTTGGCCGTGGCTGATGATGACGAAGTGCTGATGGTGACAGCGGGTGGCAAGATTCAGCGGGTACGGGCCAACGAAATCAACGAGATTGGCCGGAATACCCAGGGGGTGCGAATCATTCGCCTCGATGACGGTGACCGGCTGGTTTCACTGGCACGGATTCCTGGGGACTTGATTGATCGTGAGCCAGTGGTGAAGCCGGAATCTCCTGCGGCTGAGTAGGCTTGGGGGAATCGATCTGAGAACGCCACCGATATAGCGACTTTGTACCATCAATCCAGGGGTGGTCCGAACTAGCGCGGCCGAAATCTCGGTCATGTTCTGTTTTCAATTGACCCGACGATTGGCAGCGTCGGCTTGAACTTCGCCTCTTTCTGTTCAGTACTTCGGATAAGCGTCAAAAGGCCAGTTCACGAATGTCCTTGGACGATTATCGTCAATTACCCAATTCCTTCGGAACTGGTTGATCAACAGGTTTACAAGAGTGTCAATACGGCTGTCTCCAACTTTACGGACTTCGCCTAAGGATCCCCAGTCCACCCAAAAGTAACCAGACTGAGGATGAAAGAGTAAGCTGTCGCCACTTGGCGCGCAGTAAATCTCGAACGCCCCAGCAATGGGTGCGAAACAGCCGTCCGGAAACGTCAAATCCAGCCTCTCCGCTGTCCATTGTTTAATCTCATCAAGGCCGCAAAAAAGTCCGTTCGCCATGTACATGTTCGTCGCTGCACGACCGAAAACCATCATGAAGTTTGCTAGCGAATTAGGAATGCCGATCCGAAGAAGCTCACCACTGTCTAGACGACGGGTCTCACTCGGGGGACGCAGCATTAAGTGCCCGGCTCCTAACCCAAACGGACAACTGAATTCTAAATTGAGGTACCACAGCTTCGTGATCTCGGAGTAAACCACGCTTCGAATCGTTGGTTCATGACAGCCCTCAATCACTCGTTTCGCGTCCTCACAATCATCAATCGCAGCCATAAACAGGTCGAATGCAGCATCTTGGTCCAACCCGGAAAGTAAATGAAGGAACTCGTCACATTGTTGACCTTTCGATTCCCATGGCAACAAGTATTCCCAAGAGGGGGCTTCAGGTTGCCAGCATGAGTGGCTATCAGGATGGCGAATTGGAGTCATATGAACCTATTGACCTACCTAACTTGAATGACTGGATCGCTTCAATTCGGGTGACATCCGTTCTGTCCCAATTCTCCATCTACACCGAACCAGACCCACAGTCAAGCCGCAGCAGCGATGTAGCCAGCCAGGGCAACGAGCACAAAAAAAGGCCTGCAACAACCAACTTGGCGTCGGTTGTTGCAGGCCTTTGAAGTGACATCACAGCTTAGGGGCCTGCCACTGAGTTTGGCTTCAGTTTCAGGACTACTGGGCGAGCATGGTTCGCAATTCCACCAGGGCTGGTGTCATGCGAGAGGCCAATCGTCCGAGGGCGGGGCGTTCGGCTGACTGACACTGCACAAGATAGTTGTACAGGCGGCGCCAACTGTTGTAGAGGTCTTCGGTCGCATCGCGGGCTTGGGTGGCAGTCATGCCGCGCAACAGATCTTCGTGCAATCGGCCGGCAAGGTCAGTAAAGCGGGCCATCTCGGCGGCACATTCACGACCAATATCGACCCGGTTATTACTCAACCAGCGGCGAGTGGTGTAATCGAGATTGGCGGCGAGGGTATCGATTTCAGCCCCCAGTTCAATCGCTGCCTGACGGCTGAAGTCCTCACGCGATAGCCGGAGACCGGAGCGAACCGACGAAATGGTTTGTTCGATCTGCCGCAAGCCAGCTTGCGACTGAGTGCTGTCAATCGGGCGATAGGCAGCGGCGAACTGACGTTCCGCATCTTCGATAAACCGGAACGCTTCGATGATCGACTCGCGGGATTCGTTTCGATTGACGACATCGACAAAATTCTCGCAGCTCCCATAGAACTGATCTGCCACAGCGAGAGCAGTATTGGCCTTGGGCAAGTGAATCAATTGCATCAGTTGGGTGCGTGAGAAGAAGAGATCGATATCTCGCTTCAAATTGTTGGCCAAGTAGACCAACTGGGTTCCGTTGGCCTGCTGATTAAGCAGAAGCACCTGCCGCACTTCGCCATCGGCATAGGCAATCTTTCGCAGTCCTTGCTCGATAGCTCGGTTTTCAATCGTTTGTAAGGCAGCAGCCTGCGGGTACCACATGTCCTGATAGCGCTCGTAGGCTTCCAGAATTGTCTGCCGGTCTGTCTGATCCTGCAACATATTCTCAATTGTGCGTACCTGCTGCAAAACTCGCCCGCCCACCAGCAAAAACTTCTGGGCGTTACTTGAGGTTCGGCCGAATTCAGCCTGAATATCATCGAGCAGGTTCTGCAGGTTGGCATCCAATAAGGCCAGCTTACGCTGTGCGTCGGACCGATTGAGCTGAGGGTCGATCGTCATAACTGTTGCCATCTGATCAGCCAGCTCTTGCATCGAGACAAGCTGCTGCCGCGTTTGACGGCTGATCGATCGAGCCGATTCGGCCTTGTAAGCCAGCTCACGCCAAGCCGCATCGAGATCGCTGAGATCGTCAACCAGGTCCTGATGATCAAGAACCTTTTGGGATCGCCGGGCAACGCGGGTTAAGTCGGCCTTAAGCTGCATGGTGTCGACCAGCAGTGGCCGCAGGCCGCCACGAGCGTCTTCATCATCACTGAGGCTGACAACAAAATCGGAAATGGCATTGATCGCTTCGACCAGCATGGGGCGCAGCTTGACCAGTTCAGGTGTGGCAGCGCTAAGTGGGCCTGCCCCACCGGGGCGAGTAGGCCGACGGAGACGGCTATTCTCGAAGTCGAGGCCCGGTGTCGCCAGATCGTTCTGCAGTTGATCGCGCTGTTCGCGGGTAAGAGATGCAGAGTAGGCCCGGGGCTGAGCGAATGCCGAGTTTGTTCCGAGACCAATGGTTGCCATAGCAAGGGCCACGATGGCAGTCGGTGCGACTGTCCGCACGAATGATTGTTGACGCCGAATAACGCTTTGGCCAATGAATTCCCGAGCCATGCTGCAGAGTCCTTTCTGAGGGCAAAACCAGCTGCAATCGCACCCAGAAGACCAGATTGTCCCCGGTTGGATGCAACGACAGGCCAAAGACGCCGATCTCGCCATGGCCGCAGCTTGCGAGGACGATAATCGGGGCACCAGAAAGTGCCTAGACCAGTTTTGGCCCTACGAACAGCCCATTCACCCCATGCTTCGCTTTTTACCGAAGTTTGGCCGGCTAGATCGTTGACTCGGGCGACGGCAAGGCGACCAGCAATTGGCAACGGCCTGGCATTACCGGCGAACAGGTCCATCGGGGAGATTGCGGATCGCGGTCGGCCCATCGTCGCGGTCAGGAAGTTCGCGAGTGGGGGCCGCCTGCGACGGAGGAACCGAGATCAACTGCTGAATCACCTGCGCCAACATCGCATCGGCGTCTGGATGATTTGGCATCAGCATGCTGGCTGCCGTGGCATGCTGCCAGGTTGCATACAAGTTTCCGGCTGCCAATTGCTCCTTCGCGTTGTTGATATGGAGCGGCACCAGCTCGATCAGTGCGTCTTCATAGTCGACCAGTTCACGCGGGGTCAGTCGCGTTGCAATTTCTGCAGGAACGGTTGTTTCAAACGCTGGAGCAAGAACAACGACAATCTCTTGGCCGGTGGCTGCCCGAAAACCGCTTACCGCCAGTGAACTCCCATGACCAACAACCGTGGTTCGAATCACTTTTTCTGATGACTGGTCGGCAGCCATCATCTTATTGATCGCAGCCGCCAACTCGATTTCCATTCTCCCCGACTGGGCACTACGCACTTTGACCGCGATGGCCGATTCAGTCGGGGTTGAGCTCGAAACCGGAACACAATTGCTTCCAGGATCGG
>JAIXVG010000141.1 GCA_027483145.1 Planctomyces sp. | reverse complement strand
CACAAACCACCTTCGAGCCATTAAGGCCCAGCTCGATCAGCTCCGAAATCATCCGATCGTGCGTTTGCACATATCGGGTCTTATTCTTTTGGATCACTCGATAGAGCGGTGGCTGGGCGATATAGACGCAATTGTTTTCAACCAGCGCCCGCATATGCCTGAACAAGAACGTCAGCAACAGCGTGCGAATATGGCTGCCGTCGACGTCGGCATCGGTCATCAGAATGATCCGGCCGTAACGCCTTTTGGTGATGTCCTCTAGCTCGGCCATCGGTGGAATACCGATCGCTTTGAACAGGTTCGAAATTTCAGCATTATCGAGAATCTTGACGAGCTGCGCCTTCTCGACATTCAAAATCTTACCTCGTAGCGGCAAGATCGCCTGTGTGTTGGAGTCGCGACCCGTATCGGCCGATCCACCGGCCGAGTCCCCTTCGACCAGGTACAACTCGGTAATGTCTAACTCGCGCGAACGGCAATCGCGCAGCTTTTCTGGCAGCCCTCCCGATGTGAGTGCCCCTTTGCGGCGAACCATTTCGCGCGACTTGCGAGCCGCTTCGCGCGCCTCAGCAGCGACGACTGCCTTCTGGCAAATCTTCTTCGCAATGGCTGGGCTTTCTTCGAAGAACTTACCCAGGCTTTCGAAGACGATCGAGTTGACAATCCCTTCGACTTCGCCGTTCGACAATTTGGTCTTCGTTTGCCCTTCGAACTGCGGGTGAGGCACGTTGACGGCAATCACAGCAACTAGCCCTTCGCGGAAGTCGTCACCCGTTGTTTCAACTTCCTTGAAGATGTTCTCGCGCTTGCCGTAATTGTTGAGCGCCCGCGTTAAAGCACTACGGAAGCCGCTGACATGCGTTCCGCCATCCATGTTGTAGATGTTATTGGCAAACGGCCGCACGGTTTCGTTGTAGCCATCGTTATGCTGAATACAGACGAAGACCTTCACCCCGTCTTGTTCGCCAGTGATGGAAACGATGTCGCTGTAAAGTGGGGTCTCGGTCCGGTTGAGGTACTTCACAAACTCGCGTAAGCCATCCGGGTAGCAGAACTCTTCGGCTTGAGCTGTACGTTCATCGAGCAAGCGAACTCGAATTCCAGCATTCAGAAACGCCAGTTCCTGCATCCGCTTGGCCAGCACATCGAACTGGAACTTCACTTCTGTAAAGATCGTCGCATCGGGCTTGAAGCTGATTTTTGTCCCGGTTGTTTCGCTCTTCCCCAGCTTTTGCAGATCGGTCGTCACTGCCCCCTTCGCGAAGTCCATCGTCCAGATATGGCCTTCGCGACGAATCTCGGCTGACAGCCATTCGCTGAGCGCATTCACGGCCGTAATCCCGACGCCGTGCAGACCGCCGGTACCGGTTTTGTAACCCCCTTCGCGGTCGAACTTTCCACCCGCGTGGATCTTGGTGAGGACTACTTCCAGCGCAGACTTGTTCCCCTGGTCGGCCATTCGCCCGACGGGAATTCCGCGACCATCATCGACGATGGTCACCGAGCCATCGGTGTTGATAGTGACCGAAATCCAGGTCGCGTACTTAGCGACTGCTTCGTCAACCGAGTTATCGACCACTTCGAAGACGAGATGATGGAGGCCGCGGACGCCGCGGTCGCCGATGTACATATCGGGCCGGAGCCGAATCCCTTCAATCCCTTCGAGCGCTCGAATGTTCTTTTCGCTGTATCCCGTATCGCCTGTTGCGGTCGCCGTATCGTTCTCGGACAACTTGATTGACCTTCCTGTAAAGTGCTTGGTGACAACTTCGAAGCCGCAATTCCTTTTGATGGCTCTTCTCCTGGACAACACGGTTCCAGGAAACCTCGCGAAATTATCAACTCTCTATTGATCGAGTTTGAATTTGATATCAGTAATCTTCAGGTTCGGGGCAACACTGGCTAACTGCTTGACCAGGTCGGCTTTGCGAAAGTTCGTGAGCTGAGAAAGAAGCGGAGCACCGGTCACGGCAACCTGTAACACGCCGCGTTGCACCTTGATTGCTCGGGTGTAGCTGGCCCATTCCTCATCGCAGACCTGCCGCCAGGCTGACACCAACTGGCTATGCCCCTGCATCCGGGCATAGCCACGCAGGGCGATGAGCTGAGACAGCGCTTCTCCCAAAGGTACTGGCTGCATTGGTTGGACCTTCCCAGGTTCTACTCGCGGGCCAGCGGCATGATGACGTAGATATAGCCATCGTCTGTCCGCAGGACGCCGGGGCTTTGTTCGTTCACGAGATCAAACCGCAACGCCATTGTTCCATCGAGTACCCGCAAGAAGTCGGCCACATACCGGGGATCGAAGCGAAGTACAAGTTTTGGGCCTGCAAACGAAATCGGCATGGCGATTTTCGATTGACCGACATCAGCCGCTTTACTCGACAGGCAAAGCTGACCTTCAGTGAATTCGAAATCGACACCGCGGCTTTCTTCACTGGTCACAACCTGAGCCTGACGAATGGCTGAGTAAAACGGGCTGGTCACCAGGTCGACCGTGTGCTGAATCTCCTTTGGAATCACTTTCTGGTAGTCGGGGAACCGGCCTTGTACCAGTTGACTGATGATGGTGGCTGTTCCAACTCGCACAGCCACGTCGTTGGCGTGGACAGCAATATGAACTTCGCCACTTGCATCCCCCAGGCTACGTTCTATGAGATTCATCGCCTTCTGAGGAATGACTGGCTGCGAGTTCTGGCTTGGTTCGGTTCCAACCTGAGTGCAACTGCCGGACATCACAGCTAGACGGCGACCATCGGTCGCAGCCAGAGTGATTGAATCGGCGGCGGCTTGAAGCAAGACGCCACCCAAGGCATAGCGGCTACTTTCGGTATCTGTGGCGAACAAGGTTCGCTTGGTCATTTTGCGGAGTGTGTCAGCCGCGACCACGAAGTAAGAATCGTCTTCGAAGGCCGCGATTGGCGGAAAGTCGGCTGCTTCTTCGACCGAGAGGTTGAACTCACTGAAACCCGATTTGATGTTGGCCGAGTTGCTGTTGATTTCAATCTCGAGCACTTCGTCGGTCAGTTCGCGCAGGATCGAAATGATACGTGCTGTTGGCAAAAGAACTTCGCCTGCGGAATTCGTTTCGACGTTGGGGACACCGTAACGAATCCCAATTCCGTCACCGTCAGTTCCGCTGAGGGTGATTTCGCCCGGCCGAACTTCGAGCCGGGTGTTCTTCAAAATTTCGCGTGGCGTCCGGGAGGGGATAACACCGCTAACGACTTGGAACGCTGCGGCCAGTGCACTGCGAGAACAGGTAAATT
>JAIXVG010000434.1 GCA_027483145.1 Planctomyces sp. | reverse complement strand
CTTCCCGCCGGGCGAATCGGTATGGCTCCGTTGGATCATGTTTTGCAACCCTCTCACATACGGCGTAGCGGGCCTGAGGCGTTTGTTGGTGACTGACCCGGTTAGCCTGGCAAGCCTGCCAACCAATGTTGTCTGCTGGTCCGTCACCCTGAGCTTTGGGCTGGCCTGTACTGCGTTCGCCGTGTGGTTGACTTCGCGCCCTTCGATCATCAATTCGCGGTGATCGAGTTTGACGGTCCAGCTTTGGGCGAGTTGCCTCCTTGACCTGAGGCTGCAGCCAACAAGCGTGGTCGCGGCGTTCTACTTTCCGACTCGTTCTTGGCCAGCAAGCTTCCTTTGGCAACCGTTTCTGGGCACAATCTATTCTGGAAAATCTGACATAGAATTTTCAGCCAGACCCATCTGGCCGAAATCGATTGCACCGATACCCCCTCATCAGTTCATCGTTGGCTCTGTGGCCAGGTCTGGCAAGTTATTCGAATTGGCTGTTAAGGTTTCATCATGCGACTTTCTTTCCCGTTACGAACGGCCAGCTTGTGGGTCCTGTGCCTGATTGGACAACCTGGGTTCACGCTCGCAGAAGAGACCGGCACCGCCAATCCCCAGACGGCCGATCCAGCGGCTCTGGCCAGCGAAGTGAAGGAGTCGCTGCGCGGGTTTGGCGCAGCGTTCGCCAAGAAAGATGCCCCGGCGCTCGCTCAGTATTGGACCGAAGATGCGACCTATACTGATGCCGATTCAAAAATCTCGCTGAGGGGACGAGCCGAGATTGAGGCCCATTACGCTGCGTTGTTTGACGAGTTTCCCAAAGTCAGTCTTCAGGCAGAGATCACCCATGTGGCAGAAGATGGAGAGAACCTGGCGCTCATTCGCGGAACGGCGAACTTAACAAGCAACGAAGAAATCACTCCATCGAGCTTTGTCGCTGAGCTGAAAAAGGTCGGCGGTCGATGGTTACTGGCGGCTGTCGAGGAGACCCCGCCCGACCCGCTCGATGATCTCGATTGGCTGGTGGGGTTCTGGCAAGACGATATCGAAGATCGTCTGGTGACGTCGGAAGTGACATGGGACGAATCGGGCCGATTTCTCATTCGCAGCTTTAGAATTCAGCAGTCTGACGAGACCGAGAAGACAGGGACTGAATACATCGCCTGGGACGCCAATCGTCAAGAAATTCGGAGCTGGGCATTCAACTCCGAAGGAAGTATTGGCGAAGGGCATTGGACAATGAACGAGCAGCGCTGGTCGATTCACTGGACCATTACCCTTCCGGGGGGAAAGCTGGCGACAGCCACTCAATCGATTACTCCAATCGATCATGACAGCTATCGGGTTGCCTGGTCGGCCATTGATGTCGATGGCGAGATGCGGCCGTCGATTGAACCAGTCACTGTTCTACGAGTGGGAGACGACGCTCCTCTTGCTACAGAGGAATCGCCAAGTGAATGATCAGTCAGCCAAGTTAAGCAACGTTCAGTCATCCTCCACCTCAGCTGTTACTGGCTCTGTTATTACTTGCAGCTCTCTGCCAAAAGCCTGCGCGGCGAATTGCGAATCAGGAGTCTTTTCGATGTCGACCACTACAGTACAACGGATCGGGAACATTCTGCTGGTCGCTATCTTGGTCGTCATGGTTCCCAGCGAACCGCTATGGGCGATTGGTGGACGCGGCGGAGGGGGTGGCGGAGGAGTCCGTGGAGGAGGTGGTGGTGGTGCCCGGCCAGCGATGGCTCGTCCTGCTCCACGACCTGCACCGGCAGCCCCACGTCCAGCGGCGCCTAGACCGGCGGCTCCACGACCAGCTGCTCCTAGTCCTGCGGCACCACGGCCTCAGGTACCGGCCGTCTCACGTCCCGCGGCGCGACCGGCGTCGCCAGTCGCCCGGCCCAATCCTCCTCAGGTCGGTTCTCCCTCGGCACCTGCTCGCCCCAACTTGCCACAAGTCAATCGTCCGGCTCCGCAGCCGGGCGGAACACTCCCCGGAGGCGGAGGGGCCAAGCCAGCCCTGCCTGGCAACCGACCGATCTCCAGACCGCAGCGGCCGACTCCACTTCCTGGGGTCACCGAGCGGCCCAACTTACCCGCAAAGCCGAACCTACCGAATAAGCCCGGCACTCCAACAACGTTACCTGGTGGTATCGACCGTCCAGCGGCAAAGCCACTTCCAGGCAAACCAGGTGGATCGATTCCCGATTTTGGTGGCATTGCCAATAGGCCCGGAAGCCGCCCTGCACTACCTAACGTCGACGGCAAACTCCCCGGCAAGCCCGATATTGCCAATAAGCTTCCGGGTGTCGTGAAGCCTGGCGAGGGGAAACCTGGGTTAGGCAACTTACCTGGCGGAGTTAATCGGCCCGGAGTCAATCGGCCGGGGATTGATCGGCCAGGTACTCTGCCCGCGGTCAAGCCGGGTCAGCTAGGGGACTTTCTGGGTGTAGATAACGTCAGGCCCAATCGGCGTCCTCCATCCTGGCTTAACGCCGATCGGACACAAATCAATAACGTCAACAACAATTGGAACCTGGCAGTTGGCAATAGCCGAAACTCGCTTGTTGGCTGGAATACTCTTCGCCCCGAGCGCGGCGCTTACTGGAATGGTTGGGGCAACGGAGTGCGAAATCGATGGGGACAATTGCCCAGCCGCCCTTGGCTTAATGGTTACTGGTGGGGCTCACATAGCCATTCAGGTGGATGGTGGCACTATGGCTACGGTAATCGACCATGGCGATATTGGTGGACCGTCCCCACCTGGATTGGTGTATCGAGTTGGTTCAACACGTGGGGATACACGCCAACCGAGCACTATTATTACGACTATGGCACTGGAGGGAACGTCGTTTATCAGGATCAGCGGGTCTTGGTTGACGGTCAGGATGTTGGCAGTACCACTGAAGTGGCTCAAGTAGCTGCCGATTTGGCCACAGTCGATCCTCCAGAGAATGACGACGTCGCGGCCAAGGTCGAATGGATGCCGCTCGGAACTTTTGCCCTCTCCACATCGGAAGACGATACCGAGCTGACCAGGCTCCTCCAATTGGCCGTGTCGCAGGACGGCCTGATCAGTGGAACGCTTTACAATACGAAGACCGACCAGACGCTGACGGTTCAAGGGCGCGTTGACAAAGCAACCCAGAAGGTAGCGATGACGTGCGTCAATCGTGAGGACATCGTTATCGAAACCGGGCTCTACAATCTGACTCAGGCCGAAGCACCCATCATCATTCACTTCGGAGAAAAGTCCGAACCAGGGTTGCTGGTCCGGTTGGACGAACCCAAGGATGATGAGCCCGGGGCAGATCCATCATCGACAACTCCACCTGTGGCCAGTCCTCCGGCTCCAACCCCTTAATTGATAGGTTTTGGCGGCGCATCCAACGACCCTTTTTTGCATGCCAACGGTCGATACTGATGGGCACAGTGGTCCAGTTTGAGGAATTGCAAGTGGATATAAAACTGGAAACGGCCACTCTGGGGGCAGGTTGCTTCTGGTGCGTGGAGGCTGTCTTTGAGCAGTTACGTGGCGTATCGAACGTGAAGTCCGGGTATTGCGCAGGTTCGGTCCCAGATCCAACCTACGAGCAGGTTTGCACCGGTAAGACCGGGCATGCTGAAGTCATCCAGTTTAAGTATGACCCAGAGGAAATCACATTCGGGCAACTTCTTGATGTCTTCTTTGTGGTTCACGATCCAACCACGCTCAATCGGCAAGGGGCCGATATCGGAACGCAGTACCGCTCGGCCATTTATACGCATAGCGACAGCCAGCAGCAGGAAGCATTGGCCTTCATCCAGCAGCTGGATGCCAGCGGCGATTACCCCGCCGCCATCGTCACCGAAGTTGTACCTGCAGCGACGTTCTATATCGCCGAAAACTATCACCAGGAATACTTCCGGCTCCAGGGAGAGCGGAATAGTTATTGCCGCGTGGTTGTTGCACCGAAAGTGACTAAGTTTCGCCAAAAGTTCTTGAGCTTACTCAGCACAAAGTACCAATAAGAACCTATCTGAGTCCTGGTTGTGCCTGCTCACAATCACTTCGATTCCCGACTGGAGCCGGATGCATCAGAGGGTATTCGGATCGGCTTTCAGTTCAGTCTGCTTGCTGCCAGCATGCACTACAGGCTAACCTACATGGCGTGAAGGTTAAGCATCCGGTCTGTTCTTGGACCGATCAAACTTCGTGTTTGCACCTCTCGCCTGTTCCCTGCCAAATTGTCCCCTTTCAGGAGCGTTCTCTCGATGGCGACCGTTAATCGATTATCCACTTTTTCGACAAATCAATTTGGACGACGTTCATTTCTTGCTGCTGCAGCCGGAGCGATCGCTCTGGGGGTTGCGGGAGGTTCGCGACGTTTGCATGCAGCAGACTCGCTGTTCGATATCTCGCTGGCTCAATGGTCGCTCCATAAGCGTTTCTTTGCGAAAGAAGGGGATCCACTCGACTTTCCCAAGATGGCCAAACAAGAATTCGGAATCAACGCGGTCGAGTATGTGAACCAATTCTACTTCGACCATGGCAAGAATGCCGACCACTTCAAGGAACTGCGTAAGCGGGCCGACGATGTTGGCGTTAAAGGGGTCCTCATTATGTGCGACCGCGAAGGGGCGCTGGGCGATCCTGACGAAGCGGCCCGTAAGAAAGCCGTTGAGAACCACTACAAGTGGGTCGATGCCGCCAGCATTCTGGGCTGTCACTGCATTCGCGTGAATGCTTCAAGTGGCGGGACCTATCGCGAGCAAATCGTGCGAGCAGCAGACGGGCTACGCCAGTTAACCGAGTATGGGGCCAAGCAGAAGATCGGGGTGATCGTTGAAAACCACGGCGGCTTATCGTCAAACGGCTCATGGCTGGCGGCTGTTATGCGTGAAGTGAATCACCCTCTGTGTGGCACTTTGCCCGACTTTGGGAACTTCCGAGTCGGTGGCAAAATTCAGTACGACCGTTATCAGGGTGTTAACGACTTAATGCCATTCGCGCTCGGCGTGAGTGCTAAGTCACACGACTTTGATGCAGATGGAAACGAAATTCACACCGACTATCGTAAGATGTTGGAAATCGTTCTGTCGTTTGGCTATCGAGGCTACGTGGGTATTGAGTACGAAGGCTCGCAGCTTTCCGAACCAGATGGGATCATGGCTACGAAGAAGCTGCTGGAGCGGGTTCGGGCGGAGTTGACCTAGACCGCCTAGCAGTTAGGCTGAACAAAGTCGGCCCGTCCTCTCTCAAATCGAGAGTAGAGACGGGCCGATTGGCTTTGTAGAAACTTTGTAACTGACTTCGCTACATTTCGAGTTCAAACCACTGCAATCAGACGGGTTCAGGCAGCTGCCTTCATTCCGGACCGTTTGACTAGCTCGACTCGATTACCACGTCCAAGGAATCGAACTTCGTCCATAAAAGTTTGCATAAGCAGTAGACCACGCCCGCAAGGCCGTTCCAGGTTTTTGGGATCGGTCGGATCGGGTAACTGGCCTGGGTCGAACCCAGGCCCATCGTCGGTAATCGTGAAGCGAACTTCCCCGCTAGAAAAGATCGCTTCAACGGTGATCTTCCGACTCGCATAGGGTTCTTGCTCTTTGCGTGAGCGGGCCAGGTCGTAATAGGCTCGGTGGTCGATCTCACGCAAGGACGAGCTGACTTCCAAGTTTCCGTGGAAGCAAGCATTCGTCATTGCTTCTTGTAAAGCGACCCCAACTCTAATCCGCTCATCGGGCGAATAGGCACCGACATCAGCGGCTGTATCTTGCAGATACTCAATCACAGCACCAATCAGCTCTTGATCGTTATCAATTTGAAACTCAATTCGCTGTTCGGTCAAGTAGTTCATAATCCGGCGGCGAAGGCGATGTTCCTGGGCGACCGACAGAACCTGGTCAACTGTTTGAACGAGCGTTGTCGCCAGGCGGTTCTTGGTGACATAGCTTGCCGCTCCTGCGGCCAGGGCTGCTACCGCAATCTCTTCACTTCCCACAGCCGTCATCACCACTACGGGAACTTCGGGATGGGCCAGGTGGAGAGACTTGACAAGCTCAAGGCCATCAAGCCCTGGCATATTCAAATCGGTCAAGACCATATCGGGAACTGCATCGGCCACCATTTGCAGCGCCTGCAGGCCATCACATGCATACTTCACTTCAAGATGGGCCTGTCGATCGAGCAGCCCTCCGACCAGCCGGCGATCCATGAGCGAATCATCAACAATCAGAATCGACGACATATTCTCTGCTCCTGCGCGGCGTTCAGCCTTCGCGATCGTTCAGTCTCGAATAACTCGCGAAACTCAAAACTTATCCAAGCACCCGATTGTATCCGTTCATAAACCGGTGTTAGCCAGGCGGTATCGTCACACCGGACGGTTCTCGGATATGCTCTGAGGGAGAGTAAAACTATACCGATAAAACTTTGTCAGCAACCCACCAGCAAAAGTGAACCGCACAAACCAAACGAACAGCTTAATGATTATTTCGACAGTGGTTCGCCATGCAGAAACGTGTTCAATTGCTTTAGCACGCTTTCGGCCACGTCTTTCAGCTCTTTTAGTTTATCCTGATCGACGGATTGTGCCCTGGCCGCCTCTTGTTCCATGATTGCTGCCAGTCGAGCGGCTTCCCTTGCACCGAGCGTTCCGAAGCCATTTTTCAGGGTATGGACTGCCCGACGAAAACCAATATTGTCACCCTGCGTCAAAGCATTTTCCAATGACTTAAGGAGCAGGGGAATCTCTTCCGTTGAGGCAGTTGCAACAACATTGAGCAAATCGGCATCTCCATCGACCGAATGCCTTGCCTGGTCCCAATCGATGTAAGTGGGATGACCCAACGGCATCATCTCTTGCTCTTGGGCTCCCTGATCGAGGAGCTTGGGACTTACATCCAGACTTGCCTGCCCGCTATCGGTCTGATCCGGTTGCGAGACGACAGACATTACAGCGCGAGGAAGGGCGGCTCGCAGTTCGACCATCTGAAAAAGCTGTGAAGACCGAATCGGCTTCATTAGGTAGTCGTCCATCCCCGCTTCGAGGCACTTCTCGCGATCTCCCTGCAGTGCGTGGGCAGTCATGGCCACAATCGGGATGTGCAGACCTCGGGACGATTCCCACTCGCGTATCGCAGCCGTCGCTTCCAGCCCATCAAGTTCGGGCATCTGGACGTCCATCAAAATGAGATCGAACTCGCCGGTTTGGCGGTTTTCCAAGGCTTCGCGGCCGTTGTTAGCCACCGTGATTGTATGACCCCATTTCGAAAGAAGCCCAATCGCCACTTTCTGATTAACGACGCTGTCTTCAGCCAGCAGGATGCGACGTGGAATCTGACTCCCAGGTGTTGCAGCTACAGGAGTTGAAGACTCAACCCCTTGGCGGGCCATCAGTCGAATAATCGCGTCGAACAGCTCTGACTGCTTGACCGGTTTGATGAGATAGGCGGCTATCCCCAGTTCCTGGCAGAGAGTGATGTCTTCAGGTCGATCACCCGACGTAAGCATCATAATAATGCTGCCACCCGATCCCGGGGCTTGCTGCAAATAGCGGCACAAGTCAAACCCGTCCCGTTCGGGCATATGAGCATCGGTCACCAACAGCGAGAATTGGGCTCCCTGGTCTCCTGCAAACTGAATCTCTCGAATCGCGGCATCGACTGATTCGACAGCGCGAGGTCGCATCCCCCAGTTATTGAACATCTCTTCCAGGATCAGCCGATTCGTAGAATTGTCATCAACAATCAGAACTCGAATCCCGGCCAGCTCAACCGGATGAATGTCGCTGGCAGCTTCAAGCGTTGCATCGGTACCCACTTCAATTTCAAAGTGGAACGTACTTCCCTTCCCAACTTCGCTTTCGACCCAAATTGGCCCCCCCATCAGTTCTGCCAGGCGCGACGAGATGGCTAGTCCCAGTCCTGTCCCACCATACTTACGCGTTGTCGAAGTGTCGGCCTGCTCGAACGCCTCAAAAATCGCTTCGTACTTTTCTTCCGGGATACCGATCCCCGTGTCTCGTACTTCAAAATGAAGTCGGAGCAAGTCTTCCGATTGGGCCGGTTTAAGAGACAAGCTGATATCGAGCACCACTTCGCCTGCTTCGGTAAACTTAATCGCATTCCCGACCAGGTTTAAGATGACTTGCCGCAGGCGAGTGGGGTCCCCGATGACCAATTGCGGAATAGCAGGCGCAACATGGCATGCCAGCTCAAGATGTTTCTTGTGCGCCCTGACTGCCAGCGACTTCATGGTGTCGCCAACCATTTCGCGCAGGTCGAACGATGTTTCTTCCAGTGACAGCCGACCAGCTTCGATCTTTGAAAAATCAAGAATATCGTTGATGACCGCGAGCAGCGACTCACCCGATTCCTGCACAATTCGCAGATACTCTCGCTGGCCGATGTTCAGGGGCGTATCAAGGACCAGCTCGGTCATGCCAATAATGGCATTAAGTGGCGTTCGAATTTCGTGGCTCATATTCGCCAGAAAATCGCTCTTGGCCCGGCTGGCCGATTCGGCTGCCTCTTTTGCATCCTTCAATGCTTCAGCCGCCTGCCGTGCCCCAGTGATATCACGCGAAACACCAAATGTTCCCACCACTTGCCCATCGACATCGCGCAGAGGAAGCTTCGTTGTCGACATCCAGCATTTGTGACCATCCAGCCAGGTCAGCAGCTCTTCTTGACCAATAATCGGCTCACCCGAAACCATTACTAGATCATCATCCTGTTGGGCCTGGGCCGCACAGTCCGCCGTAAAGAATTCATGATCAGACCGGCCAATCCCTGCCTCCACATCGGCGAGGCCAGACGCCACCGCTTTTGCCTGATTGATTCGCAAGTACTTTCCAGCTGCATCCTTGAAGTAGATGCTGTCAGGAATCGTCTTCATGAGCGTTTCCAGCAGCGACCGTTCACGTGCGAGGCTACGCTCGGCTAACTCTTGCTCGGTCACATCCGAGAACATCCCCTGGAGTCCGACGCAGTATCCGTTCGCATCAAAAATTGGGGACTTCAGTACATGGATGTAGCGCCGCTCCCCCGTGCGAGTAATCGATTCTTCAACTGTTTCAAAACTGAGCCGCGACTTAAACACGTAACGATCATCAGCCCGATACTTCTCTGCCAGTTCCTTAGGGAAGAAATCGTAGTCGGTCTTCCCTTCCAACTCTTGCCAAGTTGTATGCAACACATCGCAAAACCGTTGATTGCAGAACGTGAATCGGCTTGACAAATCCTTGCGGAACAGCGAATGAGGCAAGTTGTCAACAATCGACTTATAAACTCGTTCCGATTCTTCCAGGTCGTGTTCTGCTTGTTGCCGCTGGACGTTCTCGCTGACCAATCGGCGATTAAGGGAGGCGACATCCTGATAAGCACTTTGGAGCGCCAGTCCCAGCGCCGCGGTTGATACATGCGCAGCCTGGTGAGAAACTTGCTCTTCTATCATTCCGTTGAGCAACTGACCAATCCAGCCACGCAGTTCATCGGTTGCTCGAACGGTCGAAGCGACGTGCCGCACCCCACTGGCTAATGCATCCATCGCACCATCTAAATCACCCGGTTCGACCAGCAAGGCACATAGAGGTGGAGGAGCATTAGTAACTTCTGCCAGCCGCTTTGCTAGCCCAGCGCATCCCGACGAAAGCAGTGCGATTTCGCAAAACTGCCCATTGAGCAACTCGACCGCTTCATCGACCGATCCGACTGTTACCAAGTCCCAGTCACCCGTGCGAAGTCGAGAGTCAAGTAGCTGCCGCCGGTCAGATTGTTCACAGGCCAGTAACACACGTTTCATACAAAACCATCCTTGATTCTGACGACAATCATTACGTCGCGGCTGGTCGCTGGCACAGCTTTCTCAGGCGAACTTCATTTCCTCGGCCATAATGCTGCACTTCGTCGAAGAACGACCGAATCAACAACAGGCCACGCCCGCTGGGACGGGACAAGTTCTCTGGAAGTGTTGGATCGGGAACGCTTTGGGGGTCAAACCCTGGACCGTCATCGCGGACGATAAACGTCGCTTCATCATCAGTCAGCCGCACTGAGAGCGAAATCCTTCGCTCTCGATAGGGAGACTGCTGACGCCGTTGTTCTGCTAAACCGGTATAGGTTTCAGGGTGACCCGAATCGCGCAGCGCAGAACTGACTTCCAGATTCCCATGAAAGACCGCGTTATCGACCGCTTCATGCAGGGCGATTGCAATTCGCGTGATCTCTGAAGCGGTGAACATGTCTCGTTTGCGCAGCTCGTCCTCGATCCCCGCCAGCACCGACGGGAACTGCTTCAGGTCATTCTCAAGGAGGTAGTGAAATTCAGATCGCACCAGAAGGCCCTTTGGCTGACCTGCTCCGATTGGACAAGTCAAAATTGCCAGAAGTTTGGTGATCGTATCAACCAGTTGTTCTGCCAGCAGTCTGCGCCGGACAAACGTTGCTGCTCCCGCCCGAATCATCCCTGCTAAAGTCTGGTCATCCGTTTGCCCAACCAAAACCACCAGAACCGATTCCCGGTTCGTTTCGCGTAGTCTTGCTACAAACTCAAGAGGCGTAGTCGTTTCTTTCAATGTTTCTTCATCGGCAAGAATCACAACGTTCGCTTCGTCGATTGGCCCAAATGACGCAGATTGCCGGTGTTCCACTGGAAACTCAAGTGGACCCAGCAACCGAATGATCTCTTGAGCACGCCCAGCGTCCCGATCAATCAGCAAAATCTGCAGCATAACCGAACCTTCCCCGCAGGAGACGGGTCACCCGAACTCCCCCGGCCACCCTGCGGCAAACCTTCGGGCAGCTTGCGATTAATCGACTTTACTTATTGCTGGATAATGCTTTAGAAGCTGACGAAGCGAACGCTCGACAGCCAATTCCCGTTCCGAAGTCCACTGTTTTGGAGATACCAGCCAGAGAAAACGGCCAAGAGACGCGGGAACAGAGCTCAAAATCGTCATCACCGACCCTAATCCCTCAGAATTGTGGCCAATTGACCAGTAGCAATCCAGCGAGACTCCGGAATTCTGTCCATTGAGCGTTAAATAAAAGCCCGAGCGCACCCACGATCTTTCGGGTGCACCCTGCCGCACGAGCGACGGCCCCTATAGTCTGTTTGTTTTTCCGCCGTTTTGCGAAAGTCTCTGGAGGGTTGGGTTTCCCGCAAGCTAAACTCCAAGCGAGGGTTTGGTTATCCCGCAACAATCCAGAGTTGCAGAACGACCGCTCCTCCAGACGATCACCGCAAAAACGCGACGAAACGATATCGACTGACCGAATTCTCATTCACTTCAGAAGCCTGAACACCCTCGATGTCAACTTTGCTTGGACGAATCCAGTCGGCTCTCTCAGGGCGGAAATCCTCTGGCGAACGAAGCCAGTTCAAGGACTCCGCGTTTCAAAAGTGCATCGAGCCGACCTGCGGAGCTACCTATTCCGTCGACGATACTCTCACAGCGTGCCGCACGTGCGGGGGGCTGCTTGATGTTCGCTACGACTGGAACCGGCTGGACGTTCCAAACCGGCTCAACTGGTTCGAGAAGCGGTGGTCCAATCGTGGCAACCCTCTCGACTTCTCCGGCGTTTGGCGATTCCGTAACCTGCTTCCATTTGCCCCTGAAAAGGCGATCATCACCATCGGCGAAGGGCAGACGGTTCTGCAAAACGCTGCGATGGTTGGCAAGTACGTCGGGATGAACGCCGATCGGCTCTTTCTGCAGTACGAAGGCTTGAACCCTTCTGGCAGTTTCAAAGACAACGGCATGACCGCTGCAGCCACGCACGCCAAGATGGTTGGCGCTTCAATGGCAGCCTGTGCCTCCACCGGAAACACCAGCGCTTCCCTTGCCATTTATGCCAGCACGACCAACGTTTTTCGCTGCGTCGTATTCGTCGGCAGTGGGAAAATCGCGTATGGCAAACTGTCGCAAGCCCTCGATTACGATGCCAAAACACTGCAGATTATGGGCGATTTTGATGATGCCCTCGAGCGCGTCCGCGAAGTTTCTGTCGAGAAAGGGATTTACCTGTGCAACAGCGTGAACCCCTTTCGGCTCGAAGGGCAGAAGACAATCATGTATCGCGTCCTTGAGGCAATGGCCTGGGAGCCACCCGATTGGATTGTCGTCCCAGGGGGAAACCTCGGCAACTCGAGTTCGTTCGGCAAGGCCTTTATGGAACTGAAGGAACTCGGCCTCATTAAGCGTGTTCCACGGTTGGCCGTGATCAACGCAGCTGGTGCCAATACGCTCTATCAACTGTACGAACACCAAAAAGTCCGTTGGAACGGTGGAGCAACCGATCCGGGATCAATTAATGGCTTCTACCAAGAGATGGATTCGGCCAATCGCCGGGCCGATACGCTTGCTTCCGCGATTGAAATCAATCGCCCCGTGAACCTCAAGAAGTGCTTGAGGGCACTCGATTTCTGCGATGGCGTCGTGCGGGAAGTTTCTGACCAGGAAATTCTGGACGCAAAGGCTCAAGTGGGTGCGGGTGGCTTTGGCTGCGAGCCTGCCAGTGCAGCCAGCGTCGCCGGTGCCCGACTACTTCGGCGGGAAGGGATCATTGCTCCATCCGACCGGGTCGTCTGCATTTTGACTGGGCACCAGCTCAAAGACCCCGACGCTACCGTGGCGTATCACTCGGCTGATCCGGGACTTATGGAGAAAAAACTCCTTCCGCATGGTGTTACCACCACCGAGTTTGGCAATAAGCCGACCATCGTCGAAAATGAACTCGCACGAATTATGGATGTTCTTGAAAGCTTCCGGTAAACTGTAGGCACGTTAAATCCGGCGTAAATCTTACGACCGGATGGCGATCCATTCTCCGGTTTACGCTGTGGACGTCCCATGCCCGACACTCCCTTCGAAGAGCTCGAGTATCTCGTCGACTATCTCCCCGAAGAAGGGGAGTCCATCTTAGTGACGCGGCGAAACGGCGAATTGCAATGCGAGGCGTCTCAGGCTCTTGGCCATGCCGATCCGATCGAGCATCCAGTCCTGTATGGCATGCTCGTCCAGATGAATGAGCGGCTTGCAGCCCTTTGTTACCTCCCCGCCTCGACTGCGATTCTCGTCTGGTTTGGAATCTGTTCGCTGACCGAAGCGATGTCTGGTATCGGACTCCCTGGCTGGTATCTCTACTTTGGCCTGGGACTGCTTTCGATGTTTCTCTCAATCGCCTGGGTTGAATACAGGCAGCGCCAGTTGTTCAACCGCGAGCTGTTCCCCCAACTCGTTCGCAAGATCCGTGGCATGGGTCTCGACCATTACTCTGTTGTGGGTTCCCTCAGGCATCACAGCGAACTACGAACACTCTTTCGGCAACTGGCCCAGTTCCCGATGTAAGCAGGCCGCGATTTGACCCTCCTCCTCTCGAAGTCTTCTTTCTCGAACTCTGTTTGCTGTCGAATCTCGACACTCATCTCATTGCGGCAGCACATAGGTCAGTTCCATACAAAGCAGAACGGCCCGTTGCGATTGGAACGCCCCTGCTCCTCGATACTCCTCTTCCGGCACGCCCGACTAAACAGCCATTGATCAATTTCCCATAGCAAGACTTGATTGCCTTGCAGAGACCGATCTGCCTTTTCTCCCCTTCGCCCTAATCCAATCAACCGCACTTCAAGACGCAGAACAAAGTAAGTCAATTGAACTCCCAAACGCCCGTCGACGCATTCCTTGAAGAACCTGCCATTAACCAAACGGTTCCCCCTTCACTCATTGAAGAGCCGCCAACGCGGCTTTGGGACATTCTGGGAAAGCTGGGCCCGGGCCTCATCATTGCAGGAAGTGTCGTCGGCTCGGGGGAATTGATTGGAACCACCAAAACTGGTGCTCAGTCTGGCATCAGCTTGTTGTGGCTGATTCTGATTGGTTGCCTGATCAAGGTCTTCGTCCAAGTCGAATTGGGACGCTACACCGTCAGCGAAGGGGTTCCAACCCTCGAGGCGCTCAATTCCGTCCCAGGGCCACGCTGGCGCGTTAACTGGCTCATCTGGTACTGGGTCCTCATGATGGCTGCCAGTGTTGGACAGCTGGGTGGCATCGTTGGCGGCGTCGGTCAGGCAATGGCCATTTCGCTCCCGATCACTGGCGACTATGCTCGCATGGTTTCCCTCCCTGCCGAATCCGATATCAAGCGATTCGTAAAGTGGGAAAATGATCTCGCTGGAAGCAAAACAGAGTGGTCAAAACTCTCCGCTCTTTCGCAGGCAAGAATTCAGCGTGGGCAGGAAATCACGCGAGCAGAACTCGCTGCCGCGGGCGAAGAAGGTGCAACTCGCCTGGCTGACGTGACCGCTGGTCGAAAAATCGTGGAACCGACCACTACGGACGATCGACTGTGGGCCATCGCATTTGGATTTGGTACCTCGGCCCTGTTATGGATCGGTCGCTACTCGCTGATTCAGCACATCTCGACATTCCTGGTTGTTGGATTCACGTTTGTCACTGTTAGCAACGTCGTTGGACTACAATTGACGGAACAATGGTCTATCTCCGCAGCCGAGATATGGCGCGGGTTGTCATTCTCTCTCCCCGATCCCGAGGATGGCGTCAGCCCGCTCACAACCGCGTTTGCTACCTTTGGCATTATTGGTGTTGGTGCAACCGAGCTAATTGCCTACCCCTACTGGTGCCTTGAAAAGGGCTACGCTCAGGCGACCGGCCCCAAAGAACAGTCCGATGCCTGGGCCAACCGTGCAGCTGGTTGGATTCGGGTGATGATGTGCGATGCCCTCGCTTCAATGGTGATCTACACGGTGGCAACCATCGCCTTCTTTTTGATGGGAGTGGCAGTCCTCTACAGTGAAGGTCGCGATCCCGACAGCGTGCGGATGGTTAGCACGCTGGCGACGGCCTATGTCCCCATTTTCGGACCCAGTGCCCGGTGGATCTTCCTGTTTGGAGCCATTGCCGTTTTGTACTCGACATACTTGATTGCTTGCGCCGGACATGCCCGCACCATCGTTGACGCAACCCGCCTTTTTCGAGGCGTCAAACGGGCTGGTGCAAAATCAGACGAGCGATGGCTTTTGGTGGTTAGTGTACTCCTTCCGCTACTGTGCCTAATGATGTTCTTGACAGGGGCTAACCCGGTCACCCTCATTTTGGTGTCGGGCATCTCTCAAGCCCTGATGCTGCCGATGCTGGCGGGAGCTGCCCTTTACTTCCGGTACACCAAAACCGACCCGCGACTCAGGCCGTCCGCAATATGGGATGTCTTCCTCGCCCTATCATCGATCGGGATGCTTGTCGGTGGTATTTGGGGTGTCTACAGCAAGTTCGCCGGCAAATAGGCCCCAAAACTCGGCCCATAAAGCAGCCCAGGTACGGGCAGTTGTTCTAGCCCAATTTAATTTCTGGTCGTCAGAATTGACAAAATCGGCAAATTGCGTATCTTGGGACTCTCTCAGGTCGCACGATTGTCGACGGATTCATCTCTCAGATTCCGAGAGGTTTACCCCGCAATTTCGCTCGCTAGTTGATGATGGCCCAATCCACATCGAAAGGCTCGAGTGATGACTAGCGACTCCTCATCCGGTTTCCCTGCCTCGGCAATTTCGCCAACCAGCCGTGGCCAAACCCTTTGTGACTTATTAGAGGCTGGTCGAAGCGCCATTTTGAGCGATCAGCCCTCCTTTGCGATCAGACACCTGATGGCCGCCTTTGATCTGGCCACTGCCAGCAATGAGCTTGACGCTCAAGTTGTTGTTTTGAGCGATCTGGCTGTCGTCTATCGCGAACTGGGCGAATTCGACATGGCCAGACGGTTTCAACAGCGGGTCGTCAATCTTCAAATAAGCAGCGACTCGGCCGATCTTGAAGCTCTTGCCAACGACGCCTTCTCTTGCGGCGAATTCGACCTGGCCAAAGAGTTGATCAGCACCGCAGCCGTCATTGAAGATGCTGCCACCCCGATCGAGCAAGCAAACGCCTTTGGATCCCGTGGGCTGCTTGCTGCAGCAAACCGGCGACCCAAGACGGGCCTGCGACTCCTCTACCAGGCCAGCCAGCTTCACCGGCAGCTTAATGACCAGTTGGGTGCGGGCAAAGACTGGCTTAATATGGCCGAGGTCTTCTCGCAACTGGGCCGATATCGGGGGATGCGCGGCGCACTACGCCGCGCGATTCGCAGTCTGGCACAAACGCCGTCAACACATTTGCTCCCAATTGCCCAACTGCGCTACGCCCAGATCAACAAAGCGTTTCAACGGGCCAGGCCTGCAATCAACAGCAACTAAACAAAACGTCCCAGCATGTGGCAGTGTTTCAAATTGCAATGCGGCATCACAACGACTCGTTACGCGCTATTCATGCGGGGCCAAAGGGACATGCTTCACTTGCGTTCCGGCAGTTCGGTCCCGACCGCGACCAGTTGATGGGGCAGCCCAATAGGTATTGAGCTCAAACGGATACATCGGCTTACGGCGGTGTCGGAAATTCAAGAGGGTCATATCGGCTACCGTAACCCCTGATGTATTCACCCGCACAATGCTGGGGCAGACTGGTTTATAGGCCGCGAGTGGAGCGTTCACCCCCTTCGCCACAATGTACTGGAATTGCTTGGGATCGATTCCAAATGCTAACAATTGCTGCAATGAGACTGGGACCACTCGCTCGGAAGTGATCATCACTGTCAGCCCCCTCGCCGTTTGGATGACCGCTGTCAGACCCATATCGAAGTCTTTCTGGCCTCCATGCCGAGGTTCATGCTCCTGGAACTTACCGTCAAATACTTGCTTGACAGTAAACTGATCGACCAGCGGACTTCCATGCAGGTTGTCGGTCTTGCCACCAACTGCAAGCGTCAGCGCATTCCCCACACCGGCGGCCGCGCACTTCGCCACGGCTTCAGGATCATAAATACAGACAAACGCTGGAGCTTCGGCCACTCGTTGCAGTTCGATCGCCAGTAATGTTCCATCACCCGGAGATCCACCGCCGACATTGTCTCCCATATCCAATAGACAAACGGGGCCCGGCATACTGCTCGCCATCGCGACCCCTTCCGGAACCGTAATGAACTGTCCACGCAGCGGCTCACGGTAGTCCCAAATTACCTGTCCCAGTTCATTCGATAAATCTTGTGCAAGCGACCTGCTGCCATTGGTAACCACGACAGCAGCCGACCCCATCTCAGCGACGTCCGCATAGGGGAATCCCAGCATCAGGCTGGCTGAAATCACCTGAGGAAGCTTGCGCACTCGGTCAAAATGAGCCAGCACTTCGACCAGCGGGTGCTCATTTGTGCATTGACGCTCTATGTTGATTGCGACCGGCGGAAAGCTGGCCGCCTGAGTCAATTTCCAGTCGCCCCTCAAATGACCCAGCAGCATCTTGGCGGCTTCGACACCACATGCAGCCTGATCGATATGGGGATTGGTGCGGTAGCCTGCCAGGGCATCGACCGAGTCGACCATCAACTGAGACAAATTGGCATGCGGGTCGAGCGTTGCCACAACCGGAACATTGGGGCCAACCACTCCGCGAACCTGCTCCATCCAACGTCCATCGGCATCGGGAAAGTTAGCACTAACAGTAGCCCCGTGGGGTGCCAGCAAAAGGCCATCTAACTTACCTGCATGCTTCAAACAGTGCAGCAGCCGATCTTCGATTTTCGTGTAGGCTTCGGGGACGATCGTGCCAAACGGCAAGGCCTTCGTCATAAAAATCGGAACAGTCTCGGCCCCCTGGGCTTCGAGCTCGCTCAAAAAACCAGCGATCTCGTGATGAGTCCCCGCGTACTCGGAGGTCAGTTCTTCCCCCTCAACCAGCATTTCGTTCGCAAAATGCTCGTAGGTCGTGGGCTTCGACAGAAACGTGTTTGATTCCTGCGACAGACCGATGATTCCGATTCTCGGCATTTTTCTTACTTTCTGCTGATTTCGATCGTGAGCGTCACGAGTAGCGGAAGCGAACTTACTGGCGAAGGCGGTGAAGCTGAACGAGGTGGGGCCTGTACGATTCTTCTACCTCCTAAGATTAACCAGTATTCGAGGCTCGCCAAACTAGAGGCTTATTCCGACTTTCTAATGGTCTCGCGTCCCAAGCTGGACAGAGGTTGAGCTTTGGGTTGAAATCCTGCTTCCCCCAGCACAAGGATAAACCTGATGCAAACGAATGCAAGAACTAGGATTTCTCTAGAGCAACTGCGAGAAACTCTATATGCCGCAGTTGTCGCCGATGCGCTCGATTCAATTGGCTACACGCACCAGTCCCCCCGGATTTCGCTGCCCTCTTTGGCAACTCCCGGTTTACTGGTAGGACGGTGCAAAACGACGCTGTGGGCCGACATGGCCCATAAAGACCCCAAACCTTACGAGCTAGAACTCGACGCCGTTGATGGCTGTGGCGAAGAGAGCGTACTGATCGCTGCGGCTGGCGGTTCAATGCGGTCGGGCATTTGGGGCGAGTTGTTAACAACTGCCGCCAAAAACAGTGGTTGCCTGGGTGCCATCATCGACGGGGCGATTCGGGACGTCGCCAAGATTCGAGACATTGGATTTTCGGTCTACGCTCGCGGAACCTGCGTTTACGACAGCCAGAACCGCCAGCGCGTGATCAACATCGATGTCCCAGTTGAGATCGATGGAGTCAAATTCTCGCCCGGGGACTTGGTATTCGCCGATGAAGATGGTGTTGTGGTCGTGCCGCAAGAGGTCGAAGCCATCGCCATCGAAAAGGCCTGGAACAAAGTTCACGCCGAGAACATTACCCGCGATGCCATTCGCGCGGGAATGAAGGCAACCGCTGCCTACGAAAAATACGGCGTGCTATAAGCCGCGATCTGTTGATCGCAGAAGCTGAGGGCTTCGAAACAGGACAATTCTCAAAGCTCGTGGTTGGGCGTGGTAATCCACCTCACAAGTCATTCTTGCGAGTGTGCCGATCAATTCGGCTAGCCTTGGCGGCAATCCGGGCAATCAGTCGGCGTTCCCTTCGCTTGATCGATGGGGACCTGCTGACGCCCGATTCGTTCCAGTATCTTCGCCAGAATCGCAGCATCTCCACCGCTGAAAGCAATCCACGGCACGAGTAATATAACTGAGCCAGGTCTTTGATTCGCCACCGCAGTGGTAGTCGGCCATGTTTTCGTACACGCCCCAGATCAATCAGGCGAGTATCGCAAGCATTACGGTCTGCTCCCCACTTCAGTAAAAGGTGGCACAGGTAGAGGTCTTGATGATGCAACCCATTTAAGTGCATCCGCGCAACGATAGCCGCCACTTGAACCACCAACTTGTTTCGCTGCTCGCGGCTTTTCGCCTGTTCCAGCCAGTGATCGGCCCGGGTGTAACCTTCGAGCGACTCGGTCAGCAGAAACGATCGACCACCTTGCCAGCCACACGCCACTCCCCGCATTGTCGGTACACCGGCCTTCTCAAATTGGGCAATCGCTTCCCATTCGGGAATAGCTCCCAAGACGGGCCAGGTCAGACGCAAGAGTGGCTTGACCCATTCCTTCCAGTGTGGTCGGCCATGCCGCTTGAGATAAAACGCACGATGTTCGACACTCAGTAAGAGTTCGATCCGGCTGGTCTGCCGTTCCCCAACCTCGCGTGCCACTTCAGCCGATTGCAGACTCCAGAACGCTTCGAATGAATCGAGCTGAACCCTTTGAAAAGGTTCCTGACACCTTTTTTCAAGATAAACTTGCCCGCCGTTTAGTGCAACCCACTCACTGTTGAATTGCCGGCTAATGCTGGCTAAATGGCGAATTGACATTAAGCCGCCCGCCGACGCGAAGGTAAACTGCGCGACATGGCCTGGCTGTAGATATCACGCAATTGCCGCAAATGGTGTGTATGCGAAAGGAGCTGGCGCAGCCCCAGGCAAGCCTCATGCTGTTCGGTGCGATGCTGGTCATCCAACAGCCCAGCCAGCGCCGTCACTAAACCAGCGTGGTCATCAGCCGACGCAACGATGGCTCCATGTTCTCCGTCGGTCATAATCTCGCAGGCCCCATTGAAGCGGGTGCTGATAACGGGAAGCCCCATCGCCAGCGCCTCCAAAACCACCAGGCTGCAAGGATCGTGTCTTGTCGGCAGCATAAATGCGTCTGCCGAAGCATAAAACCGCTCCGGTTCCTTTGTTGGCCCGGCAAAGATCACTCGATCAGAAATCTTCAGCTCTTCGGCCAGCTTCTCATAAGGGGCTACTGGCTGCTTACCCACCACAATCAGCTTCAATCGTGACGCAGCAACAGACGCAAAAGCACGCAGCGCTTCCGGCAGCCCTTTCCGTTCGAAGTCCTGGGCAATCATCAGGACCGCAACGTCATCACTCGCCAGATTCAAGCTGGCCCGAATCGGTTCACGTGATAAATCAATCCGCTCAGGATCAAACCGCTTGATATCGACCGCATTGAACAGCTTGACCACCTGGTTGGCTGGCAATCGATACGTCCCCGCAATCCCAGCCCCAACATAGTCCGACAGCGAAATGACAATCGGTGGCTGAACACTTCCCAGTAACTTTTGTTCAACATTGGCAAACAACTGGCGACGCCCGTTTAACCGATTTCCAATTCGGGACCACCACCGTGCCCAGCCGGTCCTTTTCTGGTGCCCCTGCCTGACGGCGTCAAGCGCTAGCCCGGCATGCGGATGGTAGACATCGCACCGCCGCACTGGCAGCGCCGCATGAACCACATCGAATCGTTCGCGATCAAGTATCTGGTCGACCGAACCCAGAAACCGCAGGTATCGCCCCGATCGTGTCCAGCCCGGGGATGCAGCGACAAGCGTTTTCACCCCTGCAGGAACCTCGCCAAAGCTGCTGGCAATCAGGCTGACATCATCCCCTTCAGCCGCTAGCGCTCCTGCCAAGTCGACCGTATAGCGTTCAGCCCCGCCGCGCTGTGGGTCTGCATGCAAAATGACTAGCCCAATCCGCATCTGCTCCCCCTCCTTCCGACACTGCCAATCGCTATTTGATTACAGCGGCAGCTACCACTTGTTGGTCCAAAGCAGCGTTAACCGTTAGCAACCCAGTACACTCCTACGCAAAACGAGTCTTGAGCGGAATCACGTCTCGGCGACCGAGTACTCCCTCTACTGCTGCCATGACCGACTCGACACTTAGCTCGTCCATACATCGATGATGCGCCAATGGGCAGACGCGTTGCTGACATGGGCCGCAGGGGACACTCGCTTGCAAGTTCGTAGCAACTGGCGAGAACGTATCGCTCCAGGCCTGATGCGTCGGCCCAAAGAGTGCTACCGTTGGAATGCCAAACGCCGCTGCAAAATGCCTGGGACCCGAATCGGTCGTCACAAGTAACTGCGAATCCCGAATAGCCACCTTGGTTAAGCCCAGACTTAATGTCTCATCCGCTAGCGACAACACTCGATCCAGCCCAGCGTTCCGAGCGATCTCTCTGGCACTTTCCCGCTCTGCCGGTCCGCATAGCACCAGAACTGTCTTCCTGTAGCGCAGCCGAATCTCTTTGGCCAGTTCGGTGAATCGATCAATCGGCCAGTTCTTCGCACTCCCGAATGCTCCACCGGTATTAAGGCACACAAACCCATCAGCCGGGTTGACGTTGGGGTGCTTGCTCCAAAACTGGGTAATCGCCTCCCGATCGGGCTTGGTAATAGCCAGTTCCATCTGGGTCGAACTCGTGGGACAACCCATCGTTCCGACCAGCCTTAAGTATTCCAGCAGAACCGGATAAGGGTCTTTTCTGGGCCTTGGCGGCACCGGATGAGTCAGCAGCCAACCCCGTCCGTCTCGAGCAAACCCCCATCGTTGACGGCAGCCCCCCAGCCAGGCTACTCCTGCCGAATGAAGCGAATTAGGAAACAGCACCGCTGCATCAAATCGCTCTGCTCGCAGTCGCCTTATGACGGACCAAAGGCGTTGGCTGCGATCGCCCCCTTTGGGTGCATAAAAGACTTCGTCATCAAGTAAGTCGGTCCCGCGCAGCACATCGGCTACATAAGGACGCATCACGCCCGTCAGGCTGGCTCCAGGAAATCCCTGTCGCAAGGCCCTGATCGCCGGGGTTGCCATCACCACATCGCCCACCCAGTTGGGCAGAAAAACTGCCAGCTTCATCCAGCTTTCCGTTCTGGCATCGTAATGCTTGGCATTTTGAGCGTCGGTGCCGAAACTTGCCGTAACCGACGCACAATGTCCGTAGTCGACAGGCCTTCGACAGCGCCCATCGCCTTAACGCGACCACCATAGGCCTCGACTACTTCCCGTCCGACAATGTCAGCAACAGAGTAAGTCCCGCCCTTCACCAACACATCAGGCTGAATGGCTTCAAGGACCGCATGGGGGGTGTCTTCATCAAAAACCACCACAAAATCAACTGCCTCCAGAGCTGCCAGCATCTGGGCACGATAATGCTCATCAAAAATGGGACGATCAGGCCCCTTTTCCAGACGCCGCACGCTGGCATCACTATTCAGGGCGACAATCAGGCAGTCCCCTTCTTTGGCCGCTTCCTGCAGATAAGTCACATGCCCGACATGCAGCAGGTCGAAGCAGCCGTTGGTCAGCACGATTGATTGACCCGCTTTACGCCTGGCCGAGACGTGTCGCTGTAATTCATCCAAGTCAGCCACTTTCCCGCCATGGCGCGACTTCGATTCTTCCGGGCGACTCCAACGCAGTAAGTCCTGCAGAATGTCGCGGCGGCTGATCGGCACCACCCCAATCTGTTCCACTTCCAATCCACCTGCCACATTGGCCAGCCGGGCCAGGTCATCAGGTGCAATCCCTGCAGCGGCCCCAACACCAATCATGGCCAGCACCATGTCGCCAGCGCCGGTGATGTCACACACTTCGCGAGGCCGGGTCGGAAAATGAGACGCCTCGCCCGTTTTGTATCCAACAACAATCCCGTCCCGATCAAGCGTGACGAAAGCATGATCCAGATTCGCCACGGCACACAACCGCTTCGCAGCTTCCATCCCCTCTTCAACCGTCTTGACTTCCAACCCCGTCGCGCGGCTTGTTTCCAGCCGATTAGGTGTTGCCGCCGTGCAACCATGATACGCGCTGCAGCTCCCATGATTGGCCGGATCAACGATGACCGGAATCTCCAGCCCCTTGGCCGCTTCGATCAGCGGAGCAAGCAACTTCTTTTCGCAAACCCCCTTGGCATAGTCGCTAATTAAAATCGCTTGATAGCGCGGCAATTTGGGAAGCAAATCGGCCAGCAGCTTTTCGCTTAACTCAGCCGAGATCGCCGTACGAACTTCCCGATCAACACGCAGCATTTGATGGGGATGGCGATACTGAGCACGCCCCATGAATCGAATTTTGACCGTTGTTGGCCGGGAGGCATCGGTCAGCGTCGCCGAGTGATCGATCCCCAGACGTTCCAATTCTGCTCGAGCGATCTGACCATCTTCATCAGAGCCAACCAGCCCCGCGAGGGTCACCTGAGCATCCAGCCCGCGCAGCATGTGGGCCACATTCGCTGCCCCACCTAGCCGATGCTCTTGCCGGTCTTCTCGCAGCAGAATGACCGGAGCCTCCTGGCTGATCCGTTCTGCTTCACCCCAGATGTACCGGTCGAGAATCAAGTCTCCAACCACCAGTACGTGCGGTGATCCTAATTGTTCGACAAGCTCAATCAGGTGATACGACATGAGGCAATCCATTGCCGGCGCGGCGATATTTTCGCAAATTCACACAACACGCGCATTGTCTGAGAAACCCTAATTCCGTCAATCCCGGAGTTGACCTGAACGCCCAGGCAGCAATCGTGATGGGTGCTGTACGGCTGGTTATCCCCCGAGAGATTTAGGCCAAAAACTCCCCTAGAGTCGTTTTCGCAGCACGACTACATTTCACGACGAGCATTTGCCAGCTCGGATGGGCGCACCAAATGGCATCCGGACAGGCACGATTTTGCTATTTGTTGGTTTAACCGTGTGGCTGAAACCAGGCACCATCAGGTCCTTGGTCGCAGGCCCATGATTCTGTTGTATCCACATAATCCATAACCCTCTTTGATGATGGGTTCACAAGCCCGTCACCTAACGAACGTGGCGGGGCATGATGCCCCCCATAGTTGGTGTAACTCAAGCTGGCTAACCATGCCATTTGGTCTACATCGACAGTATGCCCAACATCTCCGCGCGGGCCACTGGCGCAGGGCTGAAAAGTTCTGCGGGCTTGCGTCGGTCGCGGGAAGGAATCCTCTTCAGATGAACTGCCAACTCTTTTCGACCCCCAAGTCCCTCTTGGCCCGGGCCTCGCTGACAGCCTCCTTGATGCTGATCTGCTTGAGCGGGACGACCAATCAAGCCGCTGCCCAAAGTGGACAGCCTCGCCCCCGTCCACAAGGGAACCTGCCAGCCAAAGAGACAGATCAGCGATCGAATGCCATCGCCCGTACCGATGCCCAGAGCGACTATCCTGACGCCGAAGCCGACGCTGATGAGGAACCACTCAGCCCAGAAATGCTCCAGATCTTGCGTGACTGGGAACGCTTTTCATCCAAGATTCAAAAACTGCACGGTCGCCATCAGCGGCTTGTTTACAACAAGGTCTTCTCGGTTGAAACTCGCAACATTGGTCTCTTCTACTATGAAGCCCCCGATCACGGCCGCATTGATTTGGTCCCAGCTGAAATCGCGAAAGGGGAAAAATCGCGACGCGTTAATGGCGAAGGAAATCCGTTTCGACCTGTTCCTGGTAACGAAGAACGCTGGGTTTGCAATGGTCGAGAAATCATCGAAATCAACGTTGAAGAAAAGACCTACGAAGTCATCACCCTCCCTGAAGAAATGCGCGGAGCCAATATCATCAACGGCCCGCTCCCGTTCCTCTTCGGAATGCCTGCCGCCGATGCCAACAGACGATTTCGCTTGAAGCTGCTGAGTGAGACCGCCAAGCAAGCCAAGATTCAAGCGATCCCCCGCTTTCAGTCAGACGCCGCCAGCTACGCCAAAGCTACCATCCTGCTTGACAAGCAAACGTATTTGCCGTCGGCAGTTCAGTTGATCGACAATACGGGTAACCTAGAAACGGTCTACCTGTTCTCGGATTTGGTCATCAATCAGAATGCCCTTGCCTCAGCAGTTCAAAAGGTCTTCGGCAAAGACCCGTTCCGCCCCAACCTGAAAGACTACACCCGCGGTGGACAACACGAAGACGGCATCGAACCCGCCGGAGGGATCGACCCACTCCCTCCTCCCAAAGGGCAGACCCGGGTTCCACTTCCCGGCTCTCGAACTGCTCCCGGCAGCAATCCACCACGCAAATAGAGCTGTCCAGAATTGGCCATTGACCGTATTTGGCCATCGCAGCACCCAGTGGCGTATCGAGCCGACGGTGCGAATCGTCGGGTTCTTCGAATTCGGTCGACTGGTGCACTGTCAAAATCAAATCGCTGTGTGCCACTGGCTTCGCCAGTGTCTTGATCTGAGAAAGTACCTTCATTTGGTCGAAAGTCTTGATATAACCAGTACCTACATACGATACGACGGTTCGTACGAGCAAAGCCAACAACCGATGTTGTTCGCTGTAGGATGATATCCCGCATTTGCGAATCACAGCACGAGTGACCGAACAGCCCACCAGTTCTGCGAGCGATCAATCACCGGCAGAACCATCTGGTTCGCCCGCCCCAGGCGTCGCTTCGTCCGAGATCCAGACAGCGCCGGCAGCCCCAAAGCCACTCCCGATCATTGGCGACTTACTCCCCCCCGATCAGGCCTTTGTGGCCCTGGTTATCGTTGGCGTATTCTTGACAGTCACCCTGCAATCGATCAGATACTACGGTTGGGGACGGCCACCAATCGCAATCGTCGATGCTCAAGGCCAGCCGCTCCAACTTCGCCTTGATCCCAACCGGGCCAACTGGTTCGAGCTATCCCAACTCGATGGCTTAGGCGAAACCCTCGCCAAGCGAATCGTTGCCTATCGCGAAGCCCATGGTCCCTTCCAGACGATTGGCGACATCTCCAAAGTCGACGGCATCGGCAACAAAAAACTCGAACAACTTGCCCCATACTTGCAGTTGGACAGCTCCCCGCCACCAAGCAAGTAGCTGATCGCTCATCGAGCAATCCATTACCCTGCCGAGCCGACAATGCCAACTGTCGGGTTCTTCGCCTTCCCCGTAACCCGCAGCGTCAGCAAGTGGCTTAGTCTCAAGAGTTTCTTGCCTGAACAGCGGCGGATTAGGATTGAGTCGAACGGTAAACTCCACAGAGCAAAGAACCGACTCAGTAAAGCGCACCGGCGCAACAATCTCGACAAACTGCGACTCGAAGCAAGTTGACTCTTATCCAACAACGAACCCCGTGTTGTTCCCTAACGACGCCGATTCACAACCCCCTCCAACTCATCAATCGCCCGTGGGTCAATCAGCCCTGCCCCGTTCTTCTTCAGCCAATCGACATCATCCCTGGCTGCATCCCAATCGCGATCTTCGAGTGCCAACGCTGCCCGATAATAGTGATCTTCAACACTCGATGGATTCAGCAGCAGTTGGGTATCCACATACCGCCACAATCGTTCGGTATCACGTTCACGTCGTGCGCTTGAAATCAGGTTTCGCAACATCCGCTGCAGAATGGCTTCGGGACTCATCGGGATGAGATAGTCATCCGACCAAGGCCCTTCACTATTGTTGACCGCCATTCGAATTGCATCGGTCAAGTTGATTCGCTTTCCCTTCTCAAACACATCAATCAGGTGGCCATCCTCTGCCGAGAGATGCTTAACCACAAAGTGCCCCGGCAAACCAATCCCAGCCACTTTGACCCCCTCGCGTCGGGCTAGCTCGATATACAGAATTCCAAGGGTCAGCGGCAGCCCTTCGCGATCATCAAGCACTTCATTCAAATAGCTGTTCGCACGGTTATCGTAGTCGTTCCGACTCCCATGAAAGCCCAATTCGCTGAACAGTAACTTGTCGAGCGATACCAGCTTCTCGGCCCCGGTTGCTTCCCTGCCGATCGATGCTCGAAACTGCTCGCTCAATCGGCCGACCTGCCGCATGTAGGCCTCAATATCAAGTTCCGAGTTATCCAGCCGCGAGATCAATAGCGCTGCCCGGCACAAATCGACCGAGTCAGCTTCGTTCCCTTTAAGCAGTTCTGCCAATTGCTTCTGGACCTGCCGCACGTGTGTTCGAGTTGCAATCTTTTTCAGCCGCGCGGCCTGCTGCTCAAGCTCTTTGGCATAGGTCAGCATGGCTTCCAGATCAGGCTCGATCGCCTCTTGCCCCGCGATCTCGGCAATCCAGTCACGCTCTCGCTGGTCACCGGCAAACACTTTGCCAGCCGCATCCCGCACGCGCTGCGTGGCAACACGGTTCGCCTCGACATCATTGCTATAGGCCCCGGCGCGGAAACTACGGAACTCTGCAGTTGTTGTTCGAAACTTACACAGCCCAGCTTTCCCATCACGATAGGTTCGGTCATTCGTTTGCGTAACCTGGTCGCCATTCAGGTAACAGACAATCTGCTCTGCATCAATCCGCACCTTCAAGTCGATCCACCCATCAGTATCGAGCCGTGGGGGCCTGATATCGGCAAGAATCTTCCACGAAAAGACATCGGGGCCATCAAACCGGGTCAGCCGCATCCCACCGTTCGTCAAATAGAATCCGTAGTGCTTATCACGACCATCACTGCAGAACGCTAAGCCCGCCGCTCCCTCTTTTTCGTCGTACCGAACCTTGACCGACAATTCGTATGGCAGCGGTGGAAGGTCAGCTTGGGACAAACACAGCCCCCGGCCGCCAAACCCAGTACCAACACCTGCCACCCGCACCCGCCCCGCGCGCTGTGACCAGTCGGCATCTCCCAAAGGAACCCACTCGTTGGCATCGAGCACCCCAATCGTTAACCACCTCTTAAGTGGAACGGGATTAGGATTCTCGACCAGGGGTAGTAGCGCCGTTGATGGCACTGCAAAACCCAGATTCTGCGTTTGCAAACTCTTCAGGGTCAATAATCCAACAACCCGACCCGAACGATCGAGCAGCGGCCCGCCACTATTCCCTCGCTCGATCGGGACGGCCACTTGCATCATGGTCCGCCCCTCGATCTCGCGTCGTCCCGACAAAACCCCCGACACCACACTTCGTTCCAAACCCAGCGGGTTCCCGATCGCAACAACCGCCTGACCGTCGCGTACTTCTCGATCGTCTGCCAGCGGAAGGAATGGAAGGTCCGTTGCAGCCACTTTCAGAATGGCTAAATCTCGCAATTGATCAGTAGCCAGGATCGACTCGACGGGCAAGCTTCGTCCGCCACTAAGCTCGACTGAAATGGGCCTTGCTTCCCCAATCACATGCAGGTTCGTGGCCACTAATCCTTGCGGATGAATGATCACCCCACTTCCCAACCCTTCGCGTGCGCCATTACGGCCCGCCACCGAAATCACCACTACTGCCTGACGGGCTTCAATCGCCACATCTTCAACCAGCCGTTCTGCCAGTTTATTTTCAGGAGTCAGGGCCGAGACAGGGAGCAAGAACTGATCGCCTTTTCCGGACCTCAAGCCATCGTCAGCCCACACTAAGCTGCTGGCCAGCCCAGCCGTGCATGACCACAACAACAAGGTGCACCACAAAATCCCTTGTAAACTTGTTAAAGTCGAAGCCCTCTGCCCCGGGAAAGATGGCACGTTGAAAAACTGCATCAATAAGGCCTCTATTGAAAAGCTTTGCCGCTTCAATACCGCGAGTCGCCGCGAACGTGACCGATGGGCGCAACGAACTTAAAAAAACGGCCACAAAAACGACGCAGCCCACAATTCCTCATGATCGCCCGCAAGCAGTCACAAATGATTGTGGGCAGTCCCGTCGCCAATCGCCAACACTCAGCCACTTTTCCCCGCCAAAATGGCGAAAGTTTTGTTGATTGGCCACTCTCTTTCCGGCCTGCATTTCGCGCAACACAACATCTTGCTTGGCCGCGGCACCATTAATGTGGCTTTGCCACATTCGTCATTGCGACGCACTCGCCGAAGTACCATGAACTTCCCTGCGCAACGCTTCCATCTCCAGCTCGATGTGCTGGTGGGCCTCATCGGAACAGGGGGCGTTGTCTCCACTGGCCAGTCGCGCCAGGTCGCCGCTATGCAGCTCGCATCTTTTTCGAAGCGCCTCAGACAGCCGGGCTTCCAGTGCCCGTTGCATCGTCAACAAATGGTTGACCGTATTCCGATGAGCCTCTTGCTGCTGTTCGAGCCCTTCGACCAGGTGCAGTAGCTCTCGCTTTCTTAGCAACGATTGCCGCGCAGCCATCTCGTTGTGCTCTGCCACTTCGTTCCGCGCACGCGTCGCCCACAATTCGATCTGATCACGATGCTGATTTAGTTCTGCCCGAATTCGATCTTCTGCACCTCTGGCTGCTCCAACACTCCGCTTTGCCCCAGCCAGCCCCTCCTCCATCTCGCGAATGATGTCATCGATCGCTCGGCAGGGATCACTAGCCGACTCCAACAGCCGCGACAGGTTACAGGTCACAATATCGGTCAATCGGCTGAAGTAAGTCATCTCGGCCTCTTCCAGGCAAAACAGTCATGAACATTTGCACACAGTCGCGGTGCGGTCTGGGGCAAGAATGCTGCCGCAAACCAATCGAATCACGAATACTAAACAATTTTGCACAAACCGGGCGCGGTCTGTTCGATAGCCATTGGGGGACAAACGCCAAAATAACCGAGCCGGATCAACACCCTTTCAACTCTTCGCAAAAACCAACCGCTATTCCGCTTCGGGAAGCTGCGGATCACGAAAACCCCTCGCCCGTAACTGGTCCTGAAGCTTCTCCCGGGCCAGTCGCAATCGGCTTTTGGTCGTCGGCAAGTTCGTTTCCAAAGAATCAGCAATTTCCGGAAGGCTCAGCCCCAGAAAGTGATACATCTGAAAGGTCAGCCGCTGCTCTTCGGGCAATTCGGGCAACAACTCATCTACCACCCGGGTCACTTCGGCGATACTCGCCTGATCGTCAGGCGAACGACTTTCAGCCGAAAGCGATGTCAGCAGCGGTTCGTCATCGTCATCGCTGCTGCTTCCCTTCACGCTGTGAACCAGGGCATCGCTCGACCGTCGCCGGACGTTGTCAATCAGTAAGTTCCGGGCAACCCGAAACATCCAGCCCCGGAACTGCCCTCGTGGCAGATAGTCCCACGACTGGTTGTATACCCGCAGCAACGTCTCCTGAGTCAAATCTTCCGCCAACTGCGGATCTCGGGTCTGCCGAACAAAGAAACCCATCAGCGGCCGCTGATGCCTCTCGACGAGTGCCCGAAACGCCTGAGAGTCCCCCCCCTGGAGCATCAGCATCAGTTCATCATCGCTCGCTTCAGTCACTCAGTGTTCGTTCCAAAAACCTACCTGATAACCGGTTGCGCCTGTCCGAAGCCCTCAATTTGACCTCGCGAGATCGCCACATCAAAGGTGTCGCGGACGGGCTCTCACAAAGGCAATCAAATGTTCCCGATCGCCATTACGGCGTACTCCATTCCTTCCGACCTGCATCGATTTGATTTACTGTACCCGCACCGGAACCGTTTGGTAGCCGACGGGCGATGCAATTAGGATCCCGGGAAGAGACCCAACACAATCCCCCGTCCTTACGCAAAAAACCGGCAACCTGACTGGTTTAAAGGTCCCTTAGTAGTTGAAAGGCAAGAGCGCAGTGTCGCAGTTGATGACCTATGGACCGGGAATGACGTGGGAAGGTTCGTCCCTGGGCCAACCTGCATCCAGCTATTTCTCCGGCCCTGCTCCGTCATCCGACTGGACGGCCGCCCTTACTGAAGCGTTTCAGCAGCCGCTCGAGTTTCCACCCTTGCGGCAAGCCGTTTTGCCCGAAGATAAAATCGTGATTGTTCTCGATCGGGGCGTCCCTGGTACCAGCACCGTTTTGGCCGCCGTCTGGGAAGAATTGGCCCGCATCGGCGTCTCGCCGCAGAATGTGACTCTGTTACAGCCTGCCAGTTGGTCAAATACCCCGCCCGACCCACGGCAGTATCTCCCCGCAGCGGTCAGGTCCGACGTCTCCTGGAAAATCCACGATCCCACCGCAGCAGAGAGCACAGGCTATCTTGCTTCCAGCCTCTCCGGAGAGCGGGTTTACCTGTCGCGCATCGCCCTTGAAGCAGATGTTGTTTTTCCGATTGGCACGCTGGCGTTCGATCCGGTACTTGGTTACAGATCCCCCGCTGCAGCCATCTTTCCCGGTCTGTCCAATACCGAGACAATTGCCCGATCCCACGCCCTTGGTCACACCGAACTCAACCCGGAAGACGATCGCCCTTGGCGGCAACTTGTAGAGGAAGTCAGTTGGCTGCTGGGTGTCCAGTTTGGTGTTGTGGTAATCCCATCTGCTGCTCCCAACCAACCAGCCGAAGTATTCGTTGGCAGCCTCGAAGCAATCACCCGGGCTGCCCGTAACAAGCTGTCCCAGTACTGGAAAACTTCGTTTCCTACTCGAGTCGAAACGGTTGTCGTCAGTGCGACTAGCGTCGACGGCAATGCGGCAACCTGGGAAGATGTCGGCCGCGCACTGGCAACCGCCCGGCAAGTCGTCCAGCGAGGTGGGCGAATTGTCCTGCTGACCAGCCTGCAGGCAGAATTGGGACCCGGCATGCAGCTTGTGCAGGCTGCAGGCCTCCCCCGCGATTGTGCGCCGCACCTCAAGCAGCTAGCGCCCAAGGACATGGTCCCAGCGACTCAATGGGCACAAGCGGCCGATTTCGCACAGCTCTATACCCTCAGCGGCTTGCCTGGCGACCAGGTCGAAGACCTCTTCAGCATTCCACTCGAGTCAGCCGCCGAGGTTGAGCGGCTCCTCGCAGGCTGCGAAGACTTAGCCCTGATCAATCAGGCCAATCAGGTCTGGGCTACGATCGCAGCCTCTTGACCCCAGTTAGCTACTACCAGCTGGTCATTGCTCATTGTACCAGTCAGCAAAAAAAGCCTGGCAGTCTCCTGCCAGGCTCTAGGTGATCATCAACTCTTTATGACGGATGCTGCACACCGCAATCAAGCGGCCTCAGCAAGCCTGTATAACTACCACCCGTAATGGGGATGATGAGCATAAGTTGGGGCATAACCCCCATACCCGTACCCATAGGGCTGATACCCATACTGCTGATACCCATATCCAACCGGGACCGGTGGCCGGTAGACCACCGGAGCGCGATAGGCAGATTGGTAAACGGTGCGTGGGGCAACCACACGAACCGGCCCTAACCGGACGACGGTTCGTGGAGCAACGACCCGCACTGGTCCGCGAACGCGGAAGTGTGCATCAGCCGTTTGGGTACTGATCGTTGCTGTTCCGAACGCAGCGACCGCCAGCAAACCTAACATCATTCGTCGTAACATTTCCTTTTCCTCCTCTAACACCATTGCGATCAAGAAGCCCACAAACACTTCAACCTGAAGCGTTGGATCCAACTGGCACAAACTGTTGTCATCGTTTGCCGTACATACTCGCAATACCCGGAAGTATTCCGCATGCCATGCAGCATGCAAGGGATAACGATTGTTCTAACTGCACGGATCATGCCAACTGGCGTACCACTCCACTTTTGTGCTGCAAAAAGTCATGCCAAACTGACCGGAATTTCTCACTGACACCCAGCCCGTAAGTCAATTCCCGCCGCACACTTTTCTCAATCACCGATAGCTCTGCAAAAAAGCAGTGGTTAGTGCTTTGGAAAACAATTTTGATTGGCCATCAAAAAACTGCTGATGACCTTTTTTGGCAAACACGGTTCAGCCTGACGACTTGACTGGAAACAAATAGATCCGAATCGCGAACACGGCCAAACTGTCGAACTGCTCTATTTTCGAACACTGTCTGCTGGACATTTCTCAATACCAACTCGGCTGTCATACCCCACGACAAACGCTCAGGGAGTCTTGCACTCCGCGATAGACTCCCTGTTCCACTAACTTGTTCCGTTATGATTCAGTTACCACCGGCCATTGCCAATGTAGAGCGAGAAACCAGGCTTGTTGTAGCCGATCCCTGAGCCATAACCGTAGCCGGGGTGGCCGTAAACAGGTCCGCCATAAACGGGAGGGCGGGGACCGCAGCCAGAACCACCGAATCCAGGACCACCAATTGGGCCAGGGAATGGAGGAGGATAGTATCCGGGACCACCGAACCCACCTCGATAGCCCCCACCCCAACCACCGCCGTATCCCCCACCAAATCCCCCCTGATGCTGGTGATGATGGCCACCCCAGCCACCATGATGCCAATCACCGGCAAATGCCTGATTAGCCCCGAACCCAGTCAATGCGGCGACAGCCACCACCCCTCCCAAAACCAATGCCTTGAACATGATCAACCCCTTGCTGACTTGCTCGAACCTCACAGGAACTCACAATTTCCTGTCACGGTCCGTCAATAACGCATGGGCCATGCCAACCGGCAAAAACATCGACTTTCCATGCGTTTCAAGCGAAAAACATCGAGGAATCGGCTTATGGTCCCTAATCCAATCGGTCGAACAGCGCCCGCCCCGCATTGAAGCGATATCACTTCGATTACACTCGCTCACACCTTGAGTACAGCATTGACGACCAGCAGCTCGTCCATTGAAATACTTAGGGACTCGTTGACTCGCTCCAATCGCTCGCTGTATTACTGGCGGCGACCGCAGTTCTTTATTGCTTTTGCTACAAGCTCATTTTGTCAGGAAACAACCCATGAGTCGTTCCCGTTTTGGGGTTTGTCTTTGCCTGCTTTTTGCCTTGTGCCACATGGCCCAATCGGCCGAAGGACACCCCGGACACGATGGAGGGCGGCATCACACTCACAGTCCCATTTCACCCCTCACCAGCTTCTGGGACGGACTCGTTCACCCACTCAGCGGAATCGACCACCTGTTTCCGTGGCTCGCACTTGGGTTATGGGCCGCTCAGCAGTCGGGACGCAAGCGAGTTGTTTTACCGCTCTCAGGGCTGGCGGGCTTTAGTGCCGGAACACTTGCAGGGCTAATTAGCCCGCAAGTTGTCAGCTACTCGGGCTGGGTCGAACTGGCTGCCGCAACCTATGGCTTCGTCCTCGCCACCACCATCATCGTCAGTTCGATCAGCAGATCATTGCCAGCATCGGCTGGGACAACAGGCAGCATCCTGGCAGCCGTCGGCTTTGGCCTATTGACTGGCTTGCTCCACTCCTCAGAAGCGACAAGCCTCTCGCATGGTTTGACCTATAGCTCTGGGATGCTGACATCGTCAGCCATCATCTGCTTAACAGGCGCAGTCGCCGCATCCTTGGTTAAGTCGCAGCGCCCACTGCTTAGTCCATACGTTTCCGCCGCCGGACTATTCGCCGCCGCGACGCTATGGCTGCTGCCCCTCTAGCCGCTCACTGCGTTTTCATTATTGGCGACGCCATTCCACAGCGAGCGACACGGGGCTACCCCACAGGTCCGGCGCACGACCCGCCAAACAGTCGCTTGCTTCACCGAGCCGACAATTCCAAGTGTCGGGTACTTCAGGACTGCTTCCCTGCACTCTCGTCCCGGTCTCGTTCGCCAGTCCCGGCCAGAACCTGTCTTGTCGAAACAGTACCGTGCGCCACGATTGCACCGCGGCTGCACGGTACTGTTTCTGTGATCTCAACTCACTGCCAGGGCTTGCCAGCAAAGGGCATCCGAGGCAACAGGCATCGGCAAACTCGGTCGGTTCGCGGTTGCCGACTTGAAAAGCAAAGCGGCAAAACGCGCGATACTTCACCCCAACTGCCCCTTAGGCCTTACGAATCTTCTCACGATTCTGCTTCACACCCTTGGTTGCGTTCCGGGTATCCAAAACCATGCGAGCATGCTGGCAAATGAAATCGTGGTCATAAGCGGTGTGATCGGTTGCGATCAACACACAGTCCTGGGCTGCCAGGTACTCTGGCGTCAGCTCTTGACTGTCCATCGCCGGCATATTGGGGTGATGCCGCATTTTGGGAAGCGATGGAACATGTGGATCGTTGTAGGTCAGCTCGGCCCCTCGTTCCAAAAGCAGCTCAGCCAGCACGAACGATGGGCTTTCTCGTGGATCATCCACGTCTTTCTTGTAGGCCACCCCCAGCAGCGCAATCTTGCTCCCCTTGATTGGCTTCCCCATGTCATTCAGGAACTCAGCCAGGCGGGTAATGACATACTTAGGCATGTGAGTATTGATCTCACCCGCCAGTTCAATGAATCGGGTCGCTTCGCCATGCTTGCGAGCCAACCACGTCAAATAAAACGGATCGATCGGGATACAGTGACCACCTAACCCCGGCCCAGGATAGAAGGCCTGAAAACCAAATGGCTTGGTCTTGGCAGCATCAATCACTTCCCAAACATCAATACCCATTTTGTCGTAGAGCATTTTCAGCTCATTCACCATGGCAATATTCACCGCCCGGTACGTGTTCTCAAGGATCTTGCACGCTTCAGCAACTTCCATCGACGAAACAGGAATCACGCGAACCACCGCGTGACCATACATCGCACAGGCCAGATCGCGGCTCAGTGGATCGTAACCCCCGACCACCTTAGGAATCCCTTCAGCCGAAAAGTTCGGATTGCCCGGATCTTCTCGCTCAGGGCTGAACGCCAGGAAGTAGTCTTTGCCCGCTTTCAGTCCAGTCGCTTCGAGCACCGGCAGCACATTGACGCGGGTTGTCGTGGGGTGAGTGGTGCTTTCCAGGACGACCAGTTGACCCGGCCGAAGTGCCCGAGCGATCGAGTGGGCCGTCCCCTCAATAAAGCTGAGGTCGGGATCACGGCTTTCGTTGAGCGGCGTCGGAACACAGATAATGATGCAGTCTGCTTCGCGTAACCGACTCATGTCGGCTGTTGGTTCGAACTGCTTGTCAGAGATGAGTTTCGAAATAAAGGCCGAGTCGATGTGCTTGATGTAGCTTTGGCCAGCCAGCAGTTTATCGACCTTCGTCTGGTCGACATCAAACCCCATGGCTCGGAAGCCAGCCGAAGTGAAGGCTCGAATGAGGGGGAGACCTACATAGCCGAGTCCAATGACCCCAATGACTGCGGTCTTGTCATCAATCTTGGCTGCCAACTGATCGAACGCCGCCATATCGGTTCCTTTTTGACCTCGGTAATCGCTCACAACCGGGGATGTTGCATTCACCAGATTCGCAAGATCATTTGCTGCCGTTGCCATTACTAAAAGCCCGCCCTCAGGAAGTTTTCGAAAAAAGGCCAGAAAGTTTTTCTGAACTCGCCTTAAATTGTTTTTAAATAAACGTTTACGGTGCCAAAACCATTCGGCGTCTGCCGCCAGGCCGGACCCGCATGGACCAGTTAGCTGGAAGTAGCGCAGTGCCGAGACTCGCCAGGCTGCAATAGCCAGAAGTCGTTCTGCCTGCAGTTCTTCTGCAACCTACGTCACGTTCGTGGTGAGGACAAAACCAACGTTGGCAATCATCTCTGTTTTCGGATCGATTTCGCGACAGCTCCGAATTTCGGGCAAACTCGCGCAACCCCGCCAGATAGGGTGAGGGGCGAGTGCACTGCACCACGACTCACTTTCTAGTTGGGGCGAAGGCCTGACGCTCCAATTGTTAAGAACTCAATTGTTAAGACTCAATGAAGATTTGGACGCAGAGCTTCATGGTTCAAAAACTTTGTCACTTTGACAATCAGGGCCAACTGCATCGCGGTTTGGCACGAAAACTTCTCCATTCTGAAGAAAGGAAAGCATGACGTCAGAGCACCATCCGTTATCGCAACATCCACTGGTAGAAGGACATATGATTGCAAGACTCACCTTCTGGAGCGGGCTGCGGGTGATCGCTCATTTTCATCGAATCTGCCCGAACCAGCTCTAATCGCCAAGTCTCTAAGCAGCAAACACCATTTTTGAGGCATTTGTGAGCCAAATATGAAGAAATAAGCCTCTCGAAATGTGAATTCTGCGAATTCGCCGGTTGACTTGAGCTAAACCATTTATGAAAATTTGATTAACAAACGAAGAATAATTGGTGATTTCTCGAAAACGATTTTTGGGAAGTCACCCCACCATTTTTCTGAAGTTTCTGACCCCCCGCCTGAGAGGCCAGATTGGATCGCTAACCGAAACAGACGCCAACTGCATCAACACGAAAGGGCTTTGACATGACGTCACAAAACTCCTGGCTCCTCTGGGCTGTCCCTGTTCTTGGCTGGTGCGTCTACTCGTGTTGGGTTAGTGGCTACTCGGCTGGCTATGAACAAGGCCAGTCCGAAGCTTGGGTGACCGCCCGCGAAGCCCTCGGTTCTCCTACCGCCTTCACCACCGTCCGCCTCGATGACAGCCAACACGGCCTCCGCCAGAACAACTAGTCCGGCGAGCGGGACCGTCCGTAAACGTTTTCGAGTTGACCGTTTCTGGTGAAGTTCGCACACTAAAGGTAACTGCAACAGTTGCAATTACTTTTTGCACAGGAACTTCTCATGTCCCAGACAGACAGCTCGTCAACTTCTGCCCAGGCCCCTGCAGTTTCGATTCGTTCAATCGCGACTCGATTCTGGCTGCTGCTGATTCCAATTGCCGGCTGTTGGATCGCGATTCAAGGGGCGAAGACACTCGCTCAGGGAACGGTCCTCGAATTCATGGTGCAGCTCTTTGCACCAATGGTGACGACCGTCGTTTTTCTGGTGCTATGGCTCTTTTTTATCAGGCAGCCATGGACCGAACGCCTGGCCGAACTGGCGGTCGCGATTGCCGGGTCGGTCGTCGTTTTCCTCTATGCCGATAAAACGAACATTCCTGTCGGCTTTATCCTGTTCTCTCTCCCCCTCATGCTGACGGCCTGGGGCCTGGGTTCATTCCTGCTGGCGCGCAGGACTTCTGGCCAGCGAGTTCCGATCGTCTCGCTACTACTGCTACTTCCCCTGTTTTACACGCTACTCATTCGGATCGATGGCATCGATGGGGCAATGCAGGCAACCATCAATTGGCGGTGGGTCCCAACGGCTGAAGATCGCTTGCTGGCTGCCCAGCCTCAGTTGCCAGTAGCAGCAACTTCTGTTGATACCGCTGCAACACCTGCGGAACCAATCACCTTAACTGCCGGTGACTGGCCCGGCTTTCGGGGTGAAAATCGGGATAGCCAGGTGCGCGGCGTCTCACTCTCGAAGGATTGGAGCAAAAATCCTCCGAAGCAACTTTGGAAGCAGAAGATTGGGCCAGGTTGGAGCTCGTTTGCAGTTGTCGGCAACCGACTCTACACGCAGGAACAACGTGGCCCCGATGAACTGGTGGTTTGCTATGCAGCCGATACCGGCTTACCTCTGTGGCAAAATGCCGACGCGGTTCGTTTTGAAGAGGTTGTCGCCGGTGCGGGTCCTCGTTCGACACCCGCATTCGCTGCCGGGAAGCTTTACACGATGGGTGCCAGCGGCCTCGTCAATTGCCTTGATGCGGCAACCGGTAAAAAGATCTGGCAGCGGAACCTGGCGACCGACACCGGTGCGAAAACCCCCGAGTGGGGCTTCTCGGCTTCACCCCTGATTGTTGATGACCTGGTCGTCCTCTTTGCGCGGGGTCAATCAGGAAAAAGTCTGATCGCTTATAAGGCTGCGACCGGCGAAATCGCCTGGACGACTGGCGATGGGGTTCGGAGTTATGCATCAGTCCATTCTGCAACTCTGTTGGGTGTTCCTCAGTTGCTGGCCTTCTCGGAAGTGGGCCTCACCAGCGTTAGTCCCATGACTGGTGAATCTCTATGGACCCATGAGTGGCCCATTTCTGAAGGAATTGAACGGGTCTTGCAACCGGTTATCCTGAATGACCATCAGATCATTGTCTCGACGTACTTTGACGTGGGGACGCGGCTAATTGATCTTGAAAAAAGTCCGGACGGCGCCTGGTCAACCAAAGCTGCTTACACTTCGCGCGATCTTAAGCCTTACTTCAACGACACGGTTCTGATTGATGGAACGCTGTATGGGTTCGACGGGCAATTGTTTGCGGCTGTCGATCCGACCACTGGGAAGCGTTTGTGGAAAAAAGGTCGCTACGGTTCGGGTCAGGTCCTGGGTCTGGCTGACCAAAAGCTGCTAATTGTTCTCGGCGAGGCAGGTCAACTGGTCTTACTGGAGGCCAACCCCAAGCAGCATGTCGAGCTGGGGACGATTCAGGCCATTGAAGGGAAGACCTGGAATCATCCGGTCCTGGCCCATGGAAAGTTGTTTGTTCGCAATGGTGAAGAGATGGCCTGCTTCGAACTGGGAACTGATGCTGGCGCCCAAACGACTGCGGCTGCCGATTGAAACCACCATATCCGGATCTCGCGCAGTCGCAGGTCAGGCGGTAGTGGCCTGTTCGGTGGGGCCTCCGTTGGGTAGTTCATAAAACCAGTTCGCCAACAGATGTTCGCCGATGAAGATTGCGATCATCAACATCAGGACCAGGCCATAGATCTCCTGGCCCAGGCGACTGGAATCGATCGCTCGCTCCAGTGTTTCCGGGTCTTTGGCGACGACAAACCGTTTTTCACCTAACAACAAGCTCAGGTCTTCAGAAAAGACGGTTTCTTCCTGGAACTCGGCGGGTGGAAAGTTGGCACTAAACGACCATTGAAACGGGCGCTCTCCATCAAGGCTTTCGACCTGGTAGTGACCAGGCAGGGGGAGGGAGGGGGCTGAGACTTCGAAAGCGTCAGCCGCCAACTCGATCCGGCGTTGAGTAAAGCCGGGCTCGCGCAACAGGAGAGTGGTGTCCTGCTTTTGCAGGTTGATTAGTCGCCGCGCGTCTTCACCGACCTCGAAGTTAACCCTGCTCGACTCGACCCCCAGCAGGTCTTGCGTAATAAGATCGGCAAGGGCGACATAGACCCAGCTGACTGGTAAATCGTTCCAGGTGTTTCCATCGACGGCTGTCGCCCATAGCAAAGATCGGCCCTTGCCGACATTGCGGGCAACCAGTGCGGGGGGTGACTTCTTCGTGATAAAGTTCGCCAGAACTGTAGCATCGCCAGCCGGTTCGACGGCCCAATAGCGGCGAAAGTCGGTTGCTTGAAGTTCGGCCAGACCACCAATTTCGTCGAGCTTTTTAAAGATCGGGGCGACGCTTTCGCTGGTGCTAAGCTTGGTCGGGGTTGAGAACCTCAATGAGGCTTTCGGTATGGCGGCGAGTACAGATTTGGCTTCAGCGGTGTTATAGCTGGTTGGATCAATCCCTTGCGGGTTTCGCCGGGCGACGAGAGAGCTATTTCCCAGGGCAACAAACAGTCCTCTCCCGCCGCGCACGAACTCGTTGAGCTTCGTCCAGATGGCTGGTGCCAGGCGAGGAACGTTAATTAGCGTGACGGCGTCGAACTGGCTCAGGTCTTGCCCCGCCAGTTGTGACGCTTCAACAACTGTCACGTTGTACTTTGCGCGGCTGAGCGTAACCAAATCGGTTGGGGCAAGTGCTTCGCTCCATAGTGCCGCAGCGGCAATCTGCGAACCGACTACCAGCACTTTGGGTGGCGGTTTGACTCGGACGGTGAAGTAGGCCCGGTCATCGGCTGCGATGGGGTCACTTCCGACAAACCGCAACTCCCCTTGTCGATCACCCGATCCTGCCAATCCATCAATCGCAAACGAAAGTAGCCGGGTTGAGGAGAGTGACTTGGCCTTGGGAACGCTAATGCCATCAACAGCAGTTGAATCGGGATTTGGCGCCGGTTCAATTGGCGCTGCGGATAAAGCTGTTGAAACCAATTGCTGCGATTTGCGGACGAGCTTCCCTGATTCGTCAGTCAGCCATAACTCGATAGCCGGGGCCTCTTCAACCCGAGTTCCCCAGATGCTGGCTTCGAGGTTTAGCAAACCGTTGCCAATGACCGTTTCTGGGGCGAGACGGATCTGGCCGACTCCAGCATTCTGCGAGCCTGGCTGACCAACATCTATGACGAAAAGGCCAATTTGCTTGAGCTTCTCCAGTTCGGCCTTCAGTTGAGTATCGCCGCCGAATTGCCAGGCGCTTTTGCGCATGTCGGTAAACAGATAGATTTCACGAATCGCGCGATCTCGGCCTGCCTCTTTGGGGTCAGAGATGCCACCGAGTTCCATGTCTGCTTCGTGCAGCTTCAAGGCTGTTCGCAAGGCTTCGTTAAGAGGCCGCGAGCTGGTAGAAAGCTTTAGCCCCTGAACACGATTACGAGCAGCTACCAGATCTCCGCCAAACGGAGGCAGCTCCAGCTCGGCCGAGTTGACCGCCGCCACTTTGCTCCCTGGTGGAAACCGTTCAATGAGTCGAATCGCGGAGGCTTTTGCAACATCCAACCGTGAGGCTTGTTCAAACTGGTATTCCATCGACGGGCTGGTGTCGAAGACGAGAGCGGCTGCAACGGGAAGCTGATCGATTGCTCCACGGGGGGGATCTTTGATTTCGGCTGCGAGCCGCTTGGTGTAAGGCCAGCCCGAAAACGCTAGCAGGGCCAAAATGGCCATGGTGCCAGCTGTGAAACGAATTCTTCCAACCCGCTGCCTCTCGGCAGAGACACTTCGCTCGGGTTTTGAGATAAATCGTCCATAGGCCCACGCGGCAGCGACCACAACAACGAGAATTGCCAGCCCGATCCCCCATTCCGAGAATGTGGGAAAGTAGTTGGCGGGGGGTAATGTGGGCCGCATCAGTGCCAGCACAAGGGCTGCGATCATCAGCATTCTGAGGAGCATGAGCCAGAAGTGCTTCACCTGCATCCGACGAATGGTTTTTTGCTGATGCTTTTTGAGCAGTTGCAAAGCAGGAAAGATCAGCCGCTTTGGCTTGGCCCGTAACCACAAATGGAGCACGATGGGGATGACGGCAGCAGCCAGTCCCCAGGCAAGGAATGGGTTAAGGAGGGCAATCCACATAAAGCGAGTGGGCTTGGGCTAAGGGTCAACGGAAGCAAATTGAACCGGGTTGCAAGCTTGTGAGCCAAGACGTGCAAACGGCATTGACGTTGCCATCGAGCCGCAATAACAGGTCAACATCAACTAACGGGTAGTTTACTCGGAATCAAAAAGAAAAGCCCGTGGTTTGGTACAAATGCAGAGGCTGGGTGATGAGGTTGTTGGTGATTACCCGGTGTGAGCAATTCTCTAAACTCCAGATCGGGTAGAATTTCGGAACTTTTGTGAACGAAGGTGGGTCTAACAGTCAGCCTGACCTCCATCTGGAGCATTCGGGGGTTAGTTGTCAAATCGGACTGCTGGGCAAGCCAGCAGTGGCAGACGGCCAATGCCTTTGGTTCACTGATGTCAAGTACAGTAAGTGCAGGTCACGCTGTGTCTGACGCCCGCTTTCTGAGGAAATACGCAGTCCAAAAAACGTCAGGCGGGAGCCTGACCTACGTCTAGGGCATTCGAAAGTCGCGTGGTAAATCGCCCTGCTGGGCAAACCAGCAATGGCACCCGATGAGGTTTGACTGATTGCGATCAGTTCATTTGCACTATAGTGATCAACCACGGCTATGGCGTTCAATCAGCCGTGGTTAAAGGGATATCTAATGAGCACAAATCGCGTGATCTTTGGCTTGGCAGCAGTGACTCTGCTAGCAGGAAGTTGGTGGACAATGGCTGCTGAATCAGGTGACCCAAACGTGCTGTTGGAAAAATGTCGCAAGTGGCAAGCAGATGGAAGTTTCCGCGAAGCGGCAGAGGGCTTTCGAAAATTAGCACTGGGGCCGTTTACGGAACGGGGTCGACTTGAAGAGATTAGCGCCGGCCACATTGCCTGTCAGGAATCGCTCGGAAATCTGTCGGTGTTGGATGAGTTTGTTGATGAGGTCCTGAAGAGGCATGGCGATAACTGGAGGGCCTTATGGAGTGTCACCTATACCATTGACCGGGTTTCGGTGCACAACGGGGTCCTTCGCGATGGGGAGTTCAAGCGAGGGGAAAGCGATACCAGCGGACAACAGCTTAGTAGCCGTGACCGCGATCGAGTTCGCCAACTGCAGTTGTTCGCTAAAGCCGAACAATTGGCGAAGAAAGACCCCACGACGACACCGGGCGAATTGGGAAGGTTGTACGTCAGTTGGGCCTTCGCCTTACGGGGAGTTGACCAGCCTCTGACGCTGACCGAGCTTCTCAAGACGACTGACCTGGAGACTCTCCCCGACTACGAGACCGTTAGCTGGAATCGAGGATACGGCCGGGGTTGGCAAGGACGTCCCGAATTGGAAGGAACCCCGGTCGACGAAACGGGGGAGCCAATCTATTTGCAGCTGCCCGCAACGTTTGCCGCAGCGAGGAACGACGGGGAACGGTGGCGCTGGTTGTTGAACGCGGCCCAGACCACTTCACCCGAATTGGCAGACCAGTGTGATTCGCATTGGGCCATCTATTTGGAAGAGGCATTCGGGCTGTATCAAACCGACCAGTTCCCGAGACCGCTGGCTGGCTCGACTCAGAAGAAGGACGAAACCGAAGCAGCCCTGAACGTGCGGACGCTGACCGAGGAAGAAACCATCGCGCGATTGGCAACAGGTTTAAAGCGACTGAAATTGAAAGATGAGTTTAATCCGATTCGAGTCCACGAGAGGATTTTTGCCCGCGGTACGGTGCAGCGGGCAAGCTATGCCGTCGGCAGTGTGCGACGACTGGCTGACATCTTTCTGAATCGACTGCAGTACCCCAAGGCTGCTGACTGGTATGAAAAGGGGATCACGCTTCTCAATCCAAAGGACAAAGCGGGCCGGGAAGAGATCAGAGATTTCCGCGAGCGCATCGCGCAGATTCGCGAGAACTGGATTGAGTTCTCTTCGCTCGCATCGAGGCCTGCTGCCCAAGGTCTGCCGATTTCGTTTCGGTATCGTAATGCTTCGGAAGTGACTTTCACCGCCCGCAAGATTCGCTCTGAGCAAGTCATTCAGGATGTGCAGGCCTACCTGAAGTCAAAGCCGAAGGAACTCAATTACGAAAACCTTGATGTCAATAATCTGGGATACAGGTTAGTTCATCAAAATCAATCGCAGTACCTGGAACCTGAAACGCTTAAGTGGACCGAGGCCCTGAAACCCGAAGCAGAGCACCTGGACACATACGGCGAGACAAAACTGCCGACCGACAAACCGGGGGCTTACTTTATCGAAGCAACCGCTCCTGGGGGGCATTCGACAAGGATTGTGGGCTGGCTACTTGATGCCGGAATTGTCACCGTACAGACCAACAAAGGAAATTTGTTTCATGTGGCCGACCTGCAGACAGGTAAGCCGCTGGCTGATGCGAAGGTGCAGTTCTTTGGTTGGAACATCCCCTATTCGGACAAGCCGAGGCAGCAGAAGATCGTCGTCCGCGAGCTGGACCTGACGACTGACAAGAATGGTCAGGTTCTCGTCTCGGAGGCAGATGTTCCCCCTGAATACCGCTGGCTGATTGTCGCTAAAGGGAAGAATGGCGAGTTGGCGACGCTGGGTTTCGATGGCTTCTGGTACCGAACGGAAGTGGTGCAGCAGTATGCCGAGCCGCGAGCGATTCTGGTGACTGATCAACCGGTTTACCGCCCGGCACAGACAATTAAGTTTAAGGCCTGGGCACAAGTCGCCCGGTACGACGCCCCGCTGCAGGCGGCGTTCGCAGGTCAAAATGCGACGCTGGAGATTATCGATCCGCAGGGGCAGTCGGCATTCAAGCAAGATTACAAGGTTGATGGGTATGGGGGGCTGCAAGGAGAGTTTCCACTGACCGCTAAAGCGGCTCTTGGGAACTACCAGGTCATTTTGCGATTCGCTGACTCGACCCAGTTAGCGGCTGGAACATTTCGTGTTGAAGAGTACAAGAAGCCCGAGTTCGAAGTGACCGTTGACGGTCCCAAGCAACCAGTTGCCTTGGGAGAGACGTTCTCGATTTCCGCTAAGGCCGCTTACTACTGGGGTGGCCCCGTTTCGGAAGGGAAGCTGAAGTACAAAGTGTTGCGGTCGACCATGCAGCAAACGTGGTACCCCCCTTCGCGCTGGGATTGGCTATACGGCCGGGGGGCCTGGTGGTTTGGAACCACGGCTAGTTGGCACCCTGGCTTTGCCCGGTGGGGATGCTTGCCCCCTAACCCGTGGTGGGCGCCGCATTCGCAGTCGGCTCCCGAAATGATTATCGAGAAAGAGGTCGAGCTTGGCGCAGATGGTACGGTCACAATTGAGGTCGATACCGCAGCGGTGAAAGCCCTTTATGGTGACACCGACCACCGCTATGAAGTGACCGTTGAAGTTGTTGATCCCTCCCGGCGAATGGTTGCAGGCCGGGGCGAAGTGCTGATCGCCCACAAACCATTCTCGGTCAACTTGTCTGTTAACCAGGGGTACTATCAGACGGGTGAGACAATTGTCGTTTCGTCGAAGTCGCAGACAATTGATGGTCAGGCGGTTGGGGGCAAAGGCCAGTTGAAACTATTGCGACTGGGATATGTCGAACAGAAAGATGCGGAAGGGCGTTCGAGTCGAAAGCTGGTTGAAACGGTTGTCGAAACAATTGAGACACTGGTCTCGGCTGAGACTGGTGAAGTCGAAGCCAAGTTCAAAGCGGCTGCTGCGGGGCAATATCGCGTGGCTCATGAAGTGACCAGCACTACAGGCGAAACGATTGAAGGGGGTTACCTATTTTGGGTGAACGGCGCTAAGGCAAATGGTAAGCCGGAAGACGGGCGAGAGTTTGTCTTTAATGATCTGGAAATCACCCTCGATAAAGCGACCTATGCCCCTGGCGAAACGGCCAGGATTTTGGTTCAAACCAACCGGGCCGATTCGTATGTGCTGCTATTCGTTCGGCCACGAGAAAGCGTTTATGCAACGCCCCAGGTCCTAGCTCTTGCTGGAAAAACAACGACGGTTGAAGTTCCGGTTACGGCGAGTGACTATCCGAATTTCTTTGTGGAAGCGGTGCTGGTTGCCGACGGGCGAGTGGAGTCGGTGATG
>JAIXVG010000134.1 GCA_027483145.1 Planctomyces sp. | reverse complement strand
GGCCGATGAGGGGTCAAAATGAAGGGCGCCGGCATGACAGAGTCCTTTCTGCGATGGGCCAATTGTTCTCGGTGAATCAGTTATGCCTCTTTACAGCGATTCCAAATCACTGACTGAAGCGATTACCGACAAAGCTAAAACCAGCCGCAGCCATCACGCTGCGGGTTGATGACTGCCAAGCGTTTGGTCAACATCAACTGGAGGGAGGTTAAGCAACGGAAAGGTACTTGTAAAACAAAACCCAGCATTTTGCGGCGAAGATTGCCGATCACACATTCCCTAGTGGTTGCCCGGCGCCAAAGAACGTATACATAAAGCCATTACCAGTAGCGCGAGCGGGCGCTTAAGAGGGTGGAGCAGGTCGATGATTCAACAGGCTGAGATGGTGTTTATGACCCAGACCGAACGGGAAACTGTTGAACTGGGACGCAAATTGGGGGAGGTATGTGTTCCAGGCTTGGTGCTGGCACTAGCGGGCAATCTGGGGGCTGGAAAAACGCGGTTGACGCAGGGTCTCGCGGCTGGACTGGGGATTGATGGGGATGAAGTGACCAGCCCGACGTTTGGCCTAGTCCACGAATACAGCGGACGGCTGATGGTTTATCATTTCGACACCTACCGCTTACCCAATGATCAGTCGTTTTTGGACCTTGGTGCTGAAGAAATGTTTGCAGCAGGAGGCGTTTGCGTCATTGAATGGGCCAGCAAGGTGGCTGCGTGTTTGCCTGCAAACCGAATCGAAATTGAGATTGAGGCAGCAGGGGAGACGACGCGACGCATCAGCTTGAGAGCCTTCGGCCACCGCGAAGTTGAAGTTTTGAGGGCTGCGTATCCGGGACAGCCTGAAGTGGAATAAGTCAGATCCCTTGGCCGGCGTCTTGAGCGGCGGAGCGATGGGGGAACAGAGAGAGCTGCATTGCTCCGATGGCCATTGCAACAGCGACCCAGGCGGTCACGGTTGCAATGGATCGGATGAACGGGCTGGGCTTTAACCCCCACATAAAGAGCACAGAATCGCCAATGGGGGCCAGAGTACTATGCACGTACGCGACTGCGAGCATCAGTAGTAAGGCGGGGAGCCAACCGCCAGTCAGGATGAGCCGTCGCAGTGGGATCCAGTCGACCAATGTCGCCGCGGCCAGCATCCAGAGGATTAGTAGCCAGTGGGGGAGGGCTGCCGCAAACAACGCCGAAAGCAAGCCGGCGAGGGCAGAGACGACCAGCAGTAATTGATCGATAATGGCCAGCATGCTGGGTTGCGGTTCCTATCGGCTGAGTGGCCGGAACATGAACAGTCGATGGACAGGGTAGTCGGTTGAGAGCGTCGGCTGGTCGCTCGGTTAGAATACAACATGACTCGGCTAGTGGCTAATCAGCGGCGGCGCGAGCAGGCCGGGGATGGTTGAGAGCTTTGGAGAATGTTTTCGCTTTTGGAACAAAGAACCTGACTACTGACTCTGTCGACTCGCCTTGTGATTCTTTGGACGACGATCGCAGTTTGTGGTGAACGCGGAATTAGGTATAACTGGGAGAGCGGTGAAGCTGACATGATGTTGGCTGTGGCCGGTTGTGAAGTCAAACGGCCGCAACCCGGTTACCACTCTTCGTAAAACACCATGGTAACCTTAAGCTACAAGATTCACTCCAGCAATGGGTTACGGCGGATGGTGCAGGCCGTGATACTCTGAAACCCGTACTACAAGCTGCTTGGGAAACATGACTGAATACCAAGTCAAGCTTGATCTCTTCTCGGGTCCACTAGACCTGCTGCTGTATTTGGTGCGGCGTAATGAAGTCGACTTGGCTGACTTGCCTGTCGCGTCGATCACACAGCAGTTCCTCAACTTTTTGACGATCATCGAGTGGATTGATTTAGACCTGGCTGGCGAGTTTGTGGTGATGGCCAGCACCCTGGTGGAGCTGAAAAGCAGAATCGTTTTGCCTCGTGAAGCGGCCGAAGAAGACGCGGATGCCGGGCCAACGCCGGATGAGGCCGGCAGCGAACTGGTCGAGCAATGGCTGAAATACAAGCGGTACAAGGAGGCCGCTAGAGAATTAGAAGAGCGGGCGGCCCAATGGCATGAACGCTTTCCACGATTGCATGATGATCGGCCGGCAAGTCAGAAGGACCTCGCGGCTGATTCGATCAAAGAAGTCGAGCTATGGGATTTGGTGAGCGCGCTGGCCCGTGTGGTGCAGAAAAAGGTCACTGAGGAAACATCGAGCATTCGTTACGACGAAACGCCGATTTCGGTGTATGTGGAACAGATTGGGAATCGGGTACGGGCCGAAGGGCGAGTTGCGTTTAGCGAGTTCTTTACGGGTACGAATCTGCGCAGCAAGATTATTGGAATCTTTCTGGCGATTTTGGAACTGTTGAGACATCACGGCTTTAAGGCCGAACAGCCTGACGAATACGGGGAGATTTTTGTGCTGCCGGGAGAAGTTCGGCAAACAGATCAGGAGCAATCTGAGTCGCAATCGCCGCCGGGACCACGGGCCTGATGGGCTAGTGTCGTGTTTGCCAATGAGTTGTATCATCTGGCAGGCAATAACGTCTGTTGCTTGCTGTGCCGATGCGATCCGTCTTGTCAAATCAAGACACTGGTCAAATTTAAGGCACTGGTCAGACTTTGCCAGTGGCACACAACGATACGATCCCGTGTGTGTGAAACACTCCTCTCGCGCGGTAGGCTCGGATGGGATTTGACGAGTTATTCAGGGGATTTGAGAGAAATGCCGCAATTTCAGATCGCCAGTGAGTTTGCTCCGGCGGGGGATCAGCCGAAGGCGATTGCGTCGCTGGTGCGCGGAATTCGAGACCAGAAGAAGAATCAGGTGCTGCTGGGGGTCACGGGAAGCGGTAAGACCTTCACGATGGCGAACGTCATCCAGGAGCTGCAGCGTCCAGCCTTGGTCCTCTCCCATAACAAAACACTGGCGGCCCAGCTGTATGGAGAATTCAAAGAGTTCTTTCCCAATAATGCGGTGACCTACTTCGTTAGCTATTACGACTATTACCAGCCGGAAGCCTACATTCCGCAACGGGACATTTACATCGAAAAAGACTCTTCGATCAACGAAGAGATTGATCGCCTGCGGCTGCTCGCAACCAGTGCGCTGGTGAGCCGGCGTGATGTGATTGTGGTCGCCAGCGTAAGCTGCATTTACGGGCTGGGCTCCCCCAAAGACTATCTGGAAATGATGGTCCCGATTTTGAAAGGGGAAACATACGACCGGGACGACATTCTGCGAAAGCTGTGTGATATTCAATACAGCCGCAATGACACTGCTCCGGGGCGTGGCAACTTTCGTGTGCGCGGTGATGTCGTTGAGGTGTGGCCTGCGTATGAAGAATACGCATTCCGAATTGAGTTCTGGGGGGACGAGATCGAGAAGCTGTCGATTGTGAATCCGATCACCGGTGACGAGACCAAGCCGCTCGACGAAGTTTACATCTATCCGGCCAAGCATTACGTGTTGCCCGAGGACCGGGTCGGTTCGGCAGTTCACGAGATCGAGACAGAACTGGCTGAGCAGTTGGAGAAGTTCAAAGCGGAAGGAAAGCTGCTGGAAGCGCAGCGGCTCAATGCGCGAACGCGGCATGACTTGGAACTGCTGCGTGAGGTTGGGTTCTGCCCCGGCATCGAGAACTACAGCCGGGCGCTATCCGGGCGTAAGCCGGGTGAAGCTCCCTATACGCTGTTAGACTTCTTCCCTGAAGATGCGCTGATGTTTATCGATGAGTCGCATGTGACGATTCCGCAAGTTCGGGCGATGTATAACGGTGACCATGCCCGCAAAACCACGCTGGTGGAGCATGGATTTCGGTTACCGATGGCTCTCGACAATCGGCCCCTTAAGTTTGATGAATGGGAAGGTCGTCGGAGGCAGACGGTTTTTGTGTCGGCCACGCCCAACGATTGGGAATTAGAGGCAGCCGGGGGTGAAATTGTCGAGCAGGTGATTCGGCCGACGGGTCTCGTTGATCCAACGATCTCGATACATCCATCACGGGGCCAAGTCCCGCACTTGATGGAGCAAATCAAGAAGCGAGCAGATCGGAATGAGCGGGTTTTGGTGACAGCCCTTACGAAGAAGCTGTCGGAAGATTTAACGGGGTATCTGAAGGAAGAAGGGATTCGTTGTGCGTGGCTGCACTCGGAATTGAACGCGTTTGAACGGGTCGAAGTGATTCGCGAACTGCGTGAAAACAAGTACGACGCAGTGGTTGGTGTCAACCTGCTGCGCGAGGGGCTTGATATTCCCGAAGTCTCTTTGGTGGCCATTCTCGATGCTGATAAAGAAGGCTTTTTGCGGAGCGAGACGAGCTTGATCCAGACGATCGGCCGATCAGCCCGTAACGTCAACGCCGAGGTGGTGCTATACGCCGACAGTGTGACCGAGAGCATGCAGAAAGCGATAGACGAAACGAATCGCCGCCGCGCATTGCAAATCGCCTATAACAAAGAGCATGGAATCACGCCGGAGACAATCAAGAAAGCAATTCGACGTGGGATCGAAGAAGAGGCCGAAGCTCGTAAGGTCGTCCAGCAGGTTTCCGGCCAGCAGAGCGAAGTTCAATACGTCACGCAAGAGTTTATCAAAG
>JAIXVG010000344.1 GCA_027483145.1 Planctomyces sp. | reverse complement strand
GGCATGAAGTGTGGAGACCTGACGCTGGAAGCTTCACCGGCCGGCTGGCCAACATCAACTCGCAGCATATGCTGTTGAACAGGTACCCCTTGGAACATCATCTGCGGGGGGAAGCTCACTGCTTCTTCGCTGATTGGCATCGAGTTTCCGATCAGGCGTTCCAGATCAAGTGGCTGCTCAGCCATTTTGGCGGGTGGGGCCATTTGCTCTGCCACAAGCCGAGCCTGTGACTCTCGATTCATGGAGCTCACTTCGGCTGGTGAGGTTGATTCAGATTTAGCGACTTCGGGGGTACTGGTCGACCAGCCCGAGAAGCTCGCCTTAGTTTGCTCGGGCAAACGGCCGATCAAGGCCCCAGCAGCAACCAGAACCAGAACCCCTGCAAAGATGCCCATCATTTGCAGGCCACTGAGAGCAGGTTGAGATTGAGCCACCGAGTTGGCTTCGGAATTCGTTCCCTTGGCCAAGCGGTCCGCTTCAACTTCCATCGGCGCGCTATCCGTTAATGGCTCTTCGATGACGGCAATTGGCCCGGCGGAACGCCTTAAGTTAGCCGTATTGGGGCGATTGAAATTTCCGTCGGCCTGAGCCGCCTGCTGAGATCGCCACGTTCCAGCACCGAACGGAATCCGCGTGGCTGAAACACCCGATGACATCTGCGGAACGGCCGAGCGAGAGCCTGGTGCCGGAGCGGGGTTGTAATCGATTGCAGGTGGTTCCGGCGCATCGGTAACCGGATTACCAACACCAATTTCCGCGCCATCATCGTTTCCCGCCATTGCGATCGTTGACCGTCGAAAGCGTTCTGCTTGAACTGCTGAGGATTGTTGATGGGTCGGCATTGGGGAGGCACCCATCGCGGCTGAAATTGGAGAGGCGACGCCAGAAGTTGTTGAAATGGGGTTGCCACTGAACTCGTCCAAGGATTTCGGCGGGATGAACGTCGGCAGGAGTCCGTGTTGAATCGCTCGGCTGTCGAAGACTAATACGGTGCCACTGGGAAGCACCTGCCAGCCTGTCCGCGAGCCACTGGCGGGGTTAGGCCCCATAACGCGAACCGATCGAGCCACTTCAGGATCTTGTTTCAGCAGTGTCACGACATCGCCCAGATTCGCTTCTTCGCGATTGACCCGTACGACAGCTGGGAATGGTGTAACCCCAACGAGAATCAGTTGCACGCCAAAGTCGTCGCCGCGAGCGGTGCGCTGTTGGCCGTTCTGCTGGTCAAGACGCCGGTTCTCATCGAAGACGATTACATCCCCAGGTAGTAACTGGTCGCTGCCATCGGGACGAAAGAAATACCGCTGACCGTCCCGCCCGTTGCGAATGAGGCGAACTGTGGGACCAGCGTTTTCCAGCAGCCCACCCGCTGCCATTACCAACTGTTGTAACGAGATAGGACCGGTTTTGGTGTAAGTCCCAGGCTGAGAGACTTCGCCAGCGATGCAGTAGGCACCGACACTATTGGCGGGATCTTGCCAGACCAGCACCTTTTGCCGAACTCGCTGTGGCTGAGCCACAGAGCGGGATGAAGCGCCGAGGCCAGGATTAGCAAATTGAGGCTGCGCAACAAGCTCGATCGGAGCAGCGAGAGCAATAGCGAAGGCGAAGCCCAATAAGGGTTTACAAAATCCGGTCAGCATCTGACCTACTCCCGATGCGCAGCAAATCTCTCCAGCGGTACAGACCGCACGGTCGTTACCATCGGCAAACGGGTTGGGGGCGCATCAGGTTTTTTTCGCCAGTACACGGCTGAGTTAATTGGACGTAAACAACAGCGGCAAAATGGTTTACATACCATTTAACCAGTTGATTCCGTTACCATAGTAGCGAATGGGGCAGGGTCACAAAGGTTCCGCCGGTCGGGGATGGCCAACCGATCCCGGAGCAAGTTTTCCCCCTAAGGCAGGCCGCTTCCGCTCCAATAGACGCCAAGGTCGCGTGGCGTTCATACTTACGCGTCGAGTTCTCGCATTACAGATAACTCCCCATCTGTCGCGACAAAGGGTCCGGGGGATGGTTGACGCATGCTCTCGGAGGATTCCGAAGAATCGGCCGGTTCTTGTACGATTTCGAGTACTTAGCCTAGATTCGATTTGACATGCGGCAGATAATTGAGCTGCCGACGGGCAAGAGGATCTTGTCCGCGAAACAGGGTGGCTTGTTTAAGTCTCTGCCGAACCAGCTTTTGCGGAGCCTGACAGCCCCCCTTCCTCTCAACTTAAAGAGTCGCAATGAGCCCTTCCGCCACGGCTTTGGCCCCTGCTGCGTTCGACCAACCTAAACCTCTCGCTTCCCACGATGACCGAAATAGCGCTGCGTCGCCCGACAGGCAGTCGAGCGGCATCGTCAGCGGTCCTGTCGACAGCTCGAACTTGTCCTACGTGGAATCGCTTTATACGCAGTATCAAGCCAATCCATTCGATGTCGAACCAGCCTGGCGGGATTACTTTCAAAAGCTCGACCTGGCCATGGCTCAGGGGACAGAACGAACGAAGTCGAGTAACCCGTTTGCTCCGCCCAGCGTTGGCGATGGATCGGTAGTGAGCCCAGCGATTCTGGACGCCACCATTCTGCAAGAGCGGGTCGATCGACTGATTCGCAATTACCGCATCATGGGCCACTTTGCTGCGAAGCTTGATCCGTTGGGTCAACCCCGCGAAGAAGTTCGCGATCTTGATCCAACGTCAGTCGGTCTGACCGACTCCGATATGCAGCGGCAATTTTCCACCCTCAGTTCGGCCGGCAAAGACGTCCGCACGTTGGCTGAGATCCTGGAATGGCTGCGCAATACCTACTGCCGGTCGATCGGCGTCCAGTTCATGCACATTGATGAAGTGCAAGTGCGCGAATGGCTCATGCAGAGGATGGAGTCGACCGAAAACCGCATTCAGCTCGATCGCGATCAGCAATTGCGCATTCTCAAGCGGCTGAGCGACGCCGCTGACTTTGAAGAGTTCATCCTCAAGAAGTTTCAAGGAGCCAAAAGCTTCTCGCTGGAAGGGGCAGAGACCCTCATTCCGCTACTTGAAATGGCGATCGATAAAGCTGCTGATGCCGGCGTGCAAGAGATTGTGCTAGGGATGGCCCATCGTGGTCGCCTGAATGTCCTTTGCAACATTATGGGGAAGACGGCGCGGGCCATTTTCCGCGAGTTCGCCGATTTGGACCCCGAGTTGAGCATGGGGCGCGGCGATGTGAAGTACCACCTGGGTTACAGTCACGACTATTACACCCGGAGCGGCAAAAAGGTTCACCTGTCGCTTTGCTTTAATCCCAGCCACCTCGAATTTGTGAATCCCGTAGCCATGGGGCGAACCCGGGCCAAGCAGGACCGGGCCAACGATACGACTAATTCCAGCGGATTATGCCTGCTGATTCATGGCGATGCTGCATTTGCTGGTGAAGGGATAATTCAAGAAACCCTGAACATGAGCCAACTGCCCGCCAGTCAGGTTGGCGGAACGATCCACGTGATTGTGAATAATCAGGTTGGCTTTACCACCGGTCCCGGTCAGGCTCGGTCGACCACCTATGCAACCGACGTCGCCAAGATGCTGCAGATTCCGATCTTTCACGTTAACGGAGAAGATCCCGAAGCTGTCGCACAAGTGATCACGCTGGCAATGGACTTCAGGCAGACATTTAAGCGCGACGTGGTCATTGATATGTACTGTTATCGCCGTCGCGGCCATAACGAACAGGATGAGCCACGATTCACGCAGCCACACATGTATCGGTTTATCGATGCTCGCCAACCTGTCCGCGACAGCTATCTGAAGCACTTGCAGGCAATGGGTGGAGTAACTCAGGCTGACGCTGATGCCATAAAGGCCATCCATTGGCAGCAGTTGGAAAGCGAATATCGAGTAGCGACCGGCCCGAACTTCCAGGCTAACTGGAGCAAGATCGAAGGATATTGGGCCACCTATCAAGGTGGAGCGGATGAGTCAGTCCCAGACGTCGAGACGGGTGTCCCTATTGAAAAGCTAGCACCCCTATTAGAGGTGCAGACCCGGTTTCCTCAAGGATTTCAGCCTCATCCTAAACTCGAAAAAATTCTGATGACGCGGGCCGAGATGGCACGCGGGGGCAAACCGCTCGATTGGGCAGCAGGGGAAGCGCTGGC
>JAIXVG010000559.1 GCA_027483145.1 Planctomyces sp. | reverse complement strand
GACAGCCCCCGCGAAGCCCGGGTCTTCATGGCAAAGAGTATTCAATCCTCGGTTGGCCAGCTTCAGGACATAAGGGAGTGTGACATTGCACAGAGCGTAAGTACTAGTGCGGCCGACCGCGCCGGGCATGTTGGTGACGCAGTAATGGACAATCCCATCAATTACGTATGTCGGGTTCGAGTGGGTGGTCGGCCGGGTTGTTTCAATGCAGCCCCCCTGATCGACAGCCACATCAATTATCACTGCACCCGGCTTCATGATCGAAAGGTCGGCCTGACTTACCAGCCGCGGTGCTCTGGCCCCTTCGACCAGAACCGCACCGATGACCAAATCGGCCAAACGCAACTGCTCGCGAATGTTGTGTCGGTCGCTAAAAATAGTGTTGACGTTGGGGGGCATGACATCTTCAAGGTAGCGAAGGCGATCGACGTTGACATCGAGAATGACGACGTCGGCTTGAAAGCCAGCCGCGATTTTGGCGGCGTTCTTCCCGACAACTCCACCACCCAAAATGGCGATATGGGCCGGAGCCACTCCGGGGACACCCGCCAGCAGAATACCGCGGCCTAGTTGAGGACGTTCGAGGTACTTGGCCCCTTCCTGGATACTCATGCGGCCGGCGATTTCACTCATGGGGGTTAAGCAGGGGAGGTCCCCTTTGGGACCGCGCAGGGTTTCGTAAGCAATGGCGGTTGCCCGAGACTGCGCGACGGCTTGAGTGAGCAGTTCACTTGCTGCCAGATGGTAGTAAGTCATCACCAATTGGCTTGGCCGCAGGAGAGGCCATTCGGCTGGCTGGGGTTCTTTCACTTTGACGATCAGGTCGGCTGCGGCCCAGATTTCTTGTGGGTGATCGATAATCGTGGCACCGTGGAGGGCGTAGTCGGCATCGGACAGGCCGCTTCCCAGACCTGCCCCTTGTTCGACCAGCACCTGATGCCCGGCCCGGGTCAACTCTTCGACCCCGGCTGGAATCATAGCGACACGGTATTCATCGGTTTTGACTTCTTTGGGAACGCCGATTTTCATGGGAACTTTTCTTTGAGACGAGGTTCAGTTCGCTGGCTGATTCAATCATTCAGAACCGCTTGCCCGGTTTGGATGATCAAGTATACGTGCGGCTTAATGTGTGATTGTCGGGCTTAAGATCACTTCGAAGTGCCGGGACGCCATTGATTGGCGCGGATGTTCTGGTTGGCCAACTGGGCTGTCTCGGCGATTCGTTTTGCTCTGGTCGCAGGTTGCTTGGCATTCAAGATCCACTCCAGGATGCCTCGTTTGGCACTTTTGGGAAAGGCCTGAAAGTGGGTAGTAGCGAGTGGGTACTTGGCTAATTCTGCTGCCAGGTCGGGAGGTATCACGAGTTCTTCGACTTCATCGAGTTTAAACCAACTGCCATCGAGTTTGGCGGCTTCGATTTTGGACAGCCCCGCCGCGGCCAGCTTTCCGGCCTCTAGCAAGCGGGCGATTCGTTGTTTATTGACTTTCGACCAACCGGTTTTGGGTTTACGGGGTGAGAACCAGAGCATCGACCGCTGGTCATCAAGTTTGGCGGGCTTGCTATCGATCCAGCCGAAGCAAAGGGCTTCCATGACGGCTTCGTCGTAGTCAATCCGTGCGAGGCCGGTCTCCTTTTTGAAACTGATGAGCCAGACACCGGTCGACGTTTCATGATTTTTAACCAGCCACGTTCGCCAGGCCTTCACGGTTTTGGGATGAACCGAGTTTTCAGGAGCTTCGGCCATTGGCACAAGTCGCCTTGTTTAACAGGCATGATGATCTGAAAACGACTCGATGAGGCTGCGAGGGATCTACCAGGACCTGCGCAAACACCTATCGCAACGGAGTTTATCAGCGATTCGACAGCGAGAGGCAATCCTGCTTCAATATGGGGCGGCTGGCGCCGGCCGCAAAAGGTACTGGCCGGGCGGGCAAGTGAGGGAAGAAGAGCCGCCGCAGGTTTGGCTTTTTCGTCGAGTTTTAACCATAGGGTACGCGGATCGATGGCTGTATTGCTGCAGATTAAACAGGCGTGTAAAAGTTATGGCAGCCAGGTCCTGCTTGACCATGCCGATGCGATTATCAGCGAAGATGTGAAGGTGGGCTTTGTCGGCCGGAACGGGGCTGGCAAAAGTACGCTTTTGCGCATCTTGCTGGGGGAGGAAGAACTCGATAGTGGCGAAGTGATTCGCAACTCGAACCTGCGGCTGGGTTACTTGCGGCAGCATGACCCGTTTTTGCCGGGGGAGTCGGCGATCGAGTTTCTGATGCGCGATAGCAATCAACCCGACTGGAAGTGTGGCGAAATCGCAGGCCGGTTTGAATTGAAGGGGGCGTACCTGGAAGGACCCCTTTCGCAGCTTTCAGGGGGCTGGCAAACCCGCGTGAAGCTGGCGGCGCTCTTGCTACACGAACCCAACCTGCTCCTCCTGGACGAACCGACGAACTTCCTCGATTTGCGCACGCAAATTCTGCTCGAGCACTTTTTGCGAACCTACGAGCAAGGCTGTCTGATCGTTTCGCACGACCGGGCCTTCTTGGGAGCGACTTGCTCACACACGCTTGATCTCAGCCGGGGCAAGCTGACGATGTATCCCGGAAAAGTCGATGCCTACCTGAACTATGTGGCTGAACAAAAGAAGTATGTCGAGCGGTCAAATGAAGCAATTCAGGCCAAGCGAAAACAACTTGAAGAGTTCGTCGCCAAGAACAAAGCTCGCGCTAGTACTGCAACTCAGGCGAAGTCGAAAAGCAAACAGCTCGAACGGCTGGAACTGATTGAAGTTGATGGGGCCGACGCCAACGCGACCATTCGCGCTCCCCAGGTTGAGCCGCGTAAAGGGCCTGCCCTCAAATGCCGTGAGGTGGCGATTGGGTACGGCGAGCGGACCGTTGCCAAAGAGATTACGCTCGAAATTGACCACGGAACACGAGCGGCCATCGTCGGTGACAACGGGCAAGGGAAGACGACGTTCCTGCGGACAATTGTCGATTCGCTGAAGCCGATGGCTGGTGACATTAGCTGGGGGTATGGGTGCAACGTGGGAGTTTACGCCCAGCATGTCTATACGACCCTGCCCGAGCAACGAACGGTGCTGGAATACTTGGAGTCGGAGGCCGCCATCGGGACCAAGGCCCAGGAGATTCTGGATATCGCGGGGGCGATGCTCTTTCGCGGGGAGCACGTCAATAAGCGAATTGGGGTGCTGTCTGGGGGGGAACGAGCACGGCTATGTATGGCGGGGCTGCTGCTCAGCCAGCACAACATTCTGGTCCTGGATGAGCCGGGCAACCACTTGGATGTTGAAACGGTTGAAGCCCTGGCTGATGCATTAATCAATTATCGCGGCACAGTGATTTTGACGACACACGATCGGCACTTCATGCAGCGGGTGGCCACCAGCGTAATTGAAGTGCGCGACGGCCGGGTGACCGATTACTCGGGTGGCTACGAAGCCTACTTGTACTATGTGAATAAGGAGATTGACGATGGCGAACGCGAAGCAGCCAAACCTGGCGCGAAAACCGGCATTCCCAAGAATGCAGTCGCAATCACTAAGAAACCAACCGCAAGCAGCCGTCGCCAACCGAAGGAGATTCGCAAAGAAATCTCAACTACCGAAAAGCTGATCGCCAAGCTGGACGGCGAAAAGAAAGAAGTCAACGCCCTCTTCTTAGCAGCGACCGATGTCAAAGAATCGCAAAAGCTCCACGAGCAGTTAACGGAAGTCACGGAGAAGCTGACGGCTGCGGAGGAACGATGGTGTGAGCTGCAGGAGGAGTTGGGGGAGGAAGCGTAAGGCGAATGATGATGGATGAATGATAATGGATGATGGAATGAAGAACGGAACGGAAGAGAAGCTTCGTTTTGGCTTGTTCTTGTCCGTTCTAACCTTCGACCAACTCCACATTCGCCCTGGGGACAATGAAGCGTTCGCCGCTGGCTGTTGCTACTTCTAACACTCGGGCTTTCGAGCCAGAAGCCAGTGATTGGGGGGCGTGTGGTAGATCGCTCACGTGGCCTAGTACGCCGAAGTACGGGTCGCGCACCACGCGAATGGCTGCACCGATAGTCAACTGACCCTCAATGCGCGGCTGGTCGTCCGAAGAGGTGCCATCGGCTTGTTGGGTTTTGGCCGTTGCGGCAATCGCGGGAGCAATCACCTCAGGCCGCATGACGCCAGCTCGAATTTGAGTGGCCCCGTTCACAGAGACTTGCTGACCTGAGTGCGAGGCCAAGATCGAAAATGTCCGATCAGCCATCGCGATATCGCCAAAACCCTCGGTGATAATCAGTGTAATGCCAATCGCTTCCGAACCGGTAATGGCGACACCCAGGTCGTAACCAAGTAGCTGCCGCAGGTCTTCATCGTCAATTCCGCCGGTGATCATCGCCACGATGCCGCGCGAGATGGCAGCCCGCACGACTTTAGCCGTGACTCGGCCTCCCCCCAAGACAACCGACCCAATGGGTGCCCGTTGGATATCCTCGACGGTCAGGCAAGCTGTGGGATTCTTGCAGGCTTGAAACAGAAGACCATAGGTTTCTCCCCCAATGCCAAAAATCCCCTGCACGACCGAGACCTCGGCCTCGATCGCCACTCCTTCATTGGGAAAGACCTCGACGACCTTCCCTGTGATGTAAGCTAACAGATCGAGCGGAGCAGCGGGGCTGCGCAGCATGACCTGACCAGTCACGCGAGAAATAGCCTCAACGGTTCCGGTGATCGGGGCCAACACTTGTCGGGGAAAGAGACCAAACAGCCCGGGCGACCGAGCCAATACTTCCCCTTGAGTAATCGACTGGCCCAGTTGCCGCGTAATCAGTTTGGGCAATGCACTGGGCGAGACGCCTAGTTGTTGAGCGACACGGCAAGGAGCAACATCGCCCGGAAGTAGGGTGCAAGCGACTGGCTGTTGAGCTGTGACCTGTTGCCCTACCTCGACCAGTACCTCTCCCCTCAATGGCAAACGACGCTGCGTTCGCCAGATCGTCTTTGGTGTCACTTTCAGGCCGGGGGTGTACATGGAGTGGTTTAGGGTTGAGGATTTAGAGTTGAGGAAGACAAAGAAGGAGAAACTCTGGGTGGCGGGCGCGCAGTGCGAAGCAGAAGCCACCGAGCGAAGAGGCTAACGGTTACCGGGGCGGGGGAGGCGTTTGGGAGACATGATCGTTTGGTAGAGTTCGGGGCGGCGATCGGCGATACGGTTTATCTCGTCCAGGCCGGCTGTCCGAATAAGATGCTTCGTGCGGGCTAGCTGAGGATTGATCTCGGCATACAGGATCGTTTCTTCGTCCCCTTTCGCGGCAGCGAGAATCTTACCAAATGGATCGCAAATTTTGCTGAGGCCAAGATATTTGACGCCCCGTTCAACACCCACTCGGCTGGCACTAGCGCAATAAACCGTGTTCTCGATCGCCCGCGCTGGGATGATGTGCTCGGCAACGCCGATAGCACCGGGGGGCCAATTAGTGGGCAGAAGCAGGAGGTCGGCCCCTTGTAAGGCCAGGACGCGGGCCACCTCGGGAAACCCTGCGTCGTAACAGATATGCAGCCCGATTTTGAAATCGTCGATGGTGTATGGGCGCAATAACTCGTCACCATAGTTGCAGAAGCGGTCGGCTCCGATAAATGGCAAGTGGGCCTTGCGGTACCGGCCGACAATGCCATTGGGCCCAACAATCACGCAGCAGTTGAACAATCGACCTTCGAACTCTTCAATCAGGCCAACAATCACATGCCCGCCGGTTTTCTGGCAAGCTAATGTCAGAGTGGTGGTTGCATCACACGGAAGGGGTTGGGCACAGGAGCGCAATTCATCAAGCGAATCAAATGCATATCCGGTTAAAGTGCATTCCGGAAAGACAATCAGGTCGGCATCGAGCTCGCGCGCTTCGTGATAGCGATCGAGTACGTTCGCCAGATTAGTGGCCTGGTCGGCCAGCTTGATATCCATTTGCACGACGGCTATTCGCATCGGCAGAGGCCTGAAATGTTTAGGGGCTTGAGTCTCAATCGACAACTTTTGTAAGCAGAGTGACCGAACTAAGTCGTTTGCACAATTCGCAGAATCTCATCTTTGAGGGCCGCGTTCACCGAGATTCCGTTGCCG
>JAIXVG010000556.1 GCA_027483145.1 Planctomyces sp. | reverse complement strand
CTCCGAGTTTGCGGCTGGCTACTGCAAACGGCTGGCAACGACACATTACGAGAACTTTCCCCTGGTTTCGTGGATGCTGCCGCCGAAGCTGCATCAGGATTTTTTCAACGTTTATGCCTATTGCCGCTGGGCCGACGACCTGGGTGATGAAGTTGGTGATCCGGCCAAGTCGCTGGAACTATTGAGCTGGTGGCGTGCCGAACTTCAGGACTGCTATGCGGGCCGGGCAACGCATCCGGTGTTTGTCGCACTGGGGGAGACCATCAAGCGGCATACGATTCCATTCGAGCCGTTCGAGCATCTCATTCATGCCTTCGAGCAAGATCAGCGATTGCCCCAGTATCAAACGTTTGAAGAGTTGTTGGGCTATTGCCAAAACAGTGCAAACCCGGTTGGGCGGTTGGTGCTGTATTTGGTCGGCGCTGCCAACGAAACGAACTTTCGCTGGAGTGATTCAATTTGCACCGGGCTGCAACTGGCCAACTTCTGGCAAGATGTGGCCCGGGATGCAGACATAGGACGACGATACTTGCCGTTAGAAGATTGCCAGCAGTTTGGATATACCGAAGCCGATTGGCAGCAGCGGGTGACTAATGACTCGTTTTTGGAGCTGATGGAGTTTCAGGTCGCACGGGCTGAAAGTTACTTGAAGGCTGGCTTGCCATTGGTGGCGCGGATGCCGGGGCGGGTGCAAATCGACATCGATTTGTTTGTGGCGGGGGGGCTTAAGATACTACATAAGGTACGACAGATTGGCTTTCGAGTTTGGGAGACCCGGCCCAAGGTGACCAAGATTGATGCGGCCTGGATGCTGCTGGCGGCGGTGGGGCGGTACGGGGCGAGACAAGTGATGCAGCCATTTTGGAGCCGAACGCAACATGGGTGAACGGGCCGATGTTTCTGAGACGCTCGCTCGGTCGCAGGCCTATTGTCAGGAGCTGACGCGGCGGGCGGCGAAAAACTTTCACTTTTCGTTTTTGACACTGTCGGCTGATCGCTATCGGGCCATGTGCGCCTTGTACGCGTATTTGCGGGTTTGCGATGACCTAGGGGACAATTCCGAGCGAACCATCGCTGAACGTACGAGCGACCTGGCCGCATGGCGAAATGTGGTCGAATGCGGGCTTGCCCCCGATGCGACGACTGAAGCGATTGCGGCTCATCCCTGTTTGCCAGCCCTTCGCAATATGGCCGATCAGTACAAGTTACCCCATCAGTATTTGCTAGACGCGATTACCGGCATGGAGATGGATTTGACCATTCACCGTTTCGCCACGTTCGCAGACCTGGAGAAGTATATCTATCACGTCGCGGGGGTGGTGGGGCTGTCGTGCATCTGGATCTGGGGCTATCGCGATGCATCCGCAGAACCGCTGGCCGTTGATTGTGGATTGGCCCTGCAGCTGACGAATATCTTGCGGGATGTTGAAGAAGACTGGAGGCTTGGTCGGGTCTATTTGCCACAAGAAGACCTGCAGCGTTTCGGCTATGACGAAGCGGCGATTGACCGCGGTGATTACAACGATGGGTTTCGGTCGCTGATGGAGTTCGAAGCTAATCGGGCAGCCCATTACTACCAGCGGGCTGAGGAACTATTTGAGTATCTCGATCCCCCCGGCCGCCCGATTTTGCGGGCGATGCTTTCGATTTATGGCGGGATATTGAAAGAGATTGTTCGCCGCCGATATGCCGTGTACGGGAAGCGAGTTTCACTTCCGACGTGGAAAAAACTGGCGTGTGCGGCCCATGCGCTGGTTTGGCAGCGGTAGTTTGGGTTGTGCGAACATCGCGTGGCGTTGAATGGTTCTAGTTGAGGGCTCGGCCGCTTGATGGAGTTATAGCTGAGGGCGATCGGCTGTGGCGAGAGGTTGTTGTTAGCTGATTTCCAGGCGAACCGTATCCGGGAGAAGGGTCGCTGCGGGACTAGTCTCGGCGGTGATATTGACCGTGATAGATAACTGCATGCGAGGCTGCAGCCTCGCAGTAATATCGTGTTTGACCTGTGCTGGTCCTTCCTGCCATGTGGTGAGTAATTGCCCATCAAGAGACAACTCGCCCGGCACTAAAGGAGGGTGAAGCGAAATGTGGACAATCGAGTTTGGAGTTAGACCGGTTGGACAATTGAACCAGCGGGTAAAGCGAACTGAACCAGCGGAGAATTCGACGAGGTCGGATAGTTGGACAGGAGGCTTGAGTGTCTTGGCAAGCTGTTGCTCACCTGGTGGGGGCATGCTCGGTAATTCGTGACGATCGCTTGGAGAGTCATTCTCAGCCACCGAGATTTCCCATGGGCCGCGCAGTGCGATGGTGTGCATGGCAAGTTCTTGGAGCTCGATGAATGCCAAACGCTGGGAATGCAATTGCGTTATGCAGCGCGGGAAGCCGTTTTTTTCTTGATGGCCAAGCGATAAAGGCAAGACCTCCCCGATTTTCCGATGAGGGTGGCTGCTCCGCAATGCCTGAGAGTGTAGGCAATTTTCTGGGCGAGGTACTTGGGGAGTCCGGTTGCGGTGGCGAGGTCGGCTGTGGTGAATTCCAATGGAAGTGGGCCGGGAATTAAGCCGATCAGGTCGCGGGGCGTCTTTAACCGAAACTTTTGATTCACTGAAATGACTTCGCGATCGATGACCTTGTATGGCAATTGACGTCGCCGTTTGGTGGTGCGGCGAACACGGTATTCGACTTGATCGATGAGGAGGACTTCAACCGTTAGGCGCGGATGAGGGAAGAGTTTGGTGAGATGGACCAGCTCGTCAAAGATATGGAGTGGGCCTTCCTTGCGAGGGCTGCTTCTTTGGGAGAGGACTTGTCCCCCCTGGGCATCGAGGTAAACAAGGCGCTTATGAGCGACGAGTGGTTTAACAACCATAACCCGATGATCGAGCGCCAGTAAGGCACGCACTTTGTGCCTGATGGCTGACAGGGACGCTTGCTGGACTTCGATGAGTGTGCCGCGGGAAATGGCATCGATGCGAAAGCCGCTGATGGTGACTTCGCGCGCGTAGTCTTGCGCTGCGTAGAGCTTTTTCAATTGCTGATGAAGCGACGATTCCATTCGTCAGATTTCTGAACAGCGAAAGCAAAAAAACACGCTCGGCAATCTGGGGATGTGGTGGGTTCACAGTCCCGATGGCTGAGCGTGTTTGTTTCGTCAGCAGGTCTGGCCACTATTCTGGTGAGAGGGATAGCAGCGGCTGCTGATTGTTGCCAGATGGCTTTGACTTGGGGCTCTCCAGGTCCGGGTGACTACTAGGCCGACGGAGTATTGGTTGGAGGAATTTGGTTCTCTGGGGGCATTGGTTCAGCCGGGGCCGGTTCGACATGCGGCGTCTGACCCTCTGGTTCGGCTGGGGCAGGTGGCGTGACTTCGCACTGGCCGATGACGACATCCAGGTCGTGCAGCGCTTCACCAACGGGCTTTTGCTGGAAGCAGGATCCGGCGGTCATCGCGCCGCAGCCGGAGTGTCCTTGGATGGTGTAGCTTTGGTCGAGGCTGCGAATGGCCCGCGACAGGTCCTTCAGTTCTTCGTTGACTGCATGGCTGGCAGCGTTGAGACCGGTGACGGCCCCTACTACGCAGACGGTCCCAATCATGACCGTCTCGGCCGACATGACGGCCCCGGATTCATCTAACCATAGATCCTTCAACATGTTGCAACCCTTTGTGCCAAATCCCACGAACCGGGCCAGATGGCCGCAACGATGCGGACTCGAGCCTCTAGTTCTTTGACTTTGCCGGATGTGACGCCTGTAGTGATTCGGGCGGTTGATCCGGATGTACGGATTCTAGCGATTATGTTGAAAATGTCAAATTGGGTGGTTTGTGTAAAATTGGGGGATTGAAATCAACATAGCCCGCCCCTCTCGTGCGACCGAGAGAAGCGGGCTTTGGGGCGGTTAGGCGATTTGTTGCCAATGACCGTTAAAGGGGGAGGCCAATAGTGTCCGTCAATCTGACGGGCAAACACGGGCTTCGCCGAATCGGTGGAATCGGCTATCTGGCCTAAATCAGGTCTGTGATTGGGGTGCCGTTGTTCGTTAGTCGCAGCAGGCGGCCATCGGGAGCAAAATAGTCCTTCTGGGTATCGAGGCCGATTGCTTCGAAGATGGTCGCGTGGAAGTCAGGGACCGAGATTGGTCGGTTGGCGATGGCAGTTCCGTCGTCGTTGGTCGAGCCGAGTACCTGACCCGCCTTGACCCCGCCGCCGGCCAGCACGGCACTGAAGGCATCGGGGAAGTGGTCGCGTCCATTGTCGCCATTGATGGCGGGAGTGCGGCCGAATTCGCCGACGCAGACGACCAGTGTTTCGTCGAGCAGGCCTCGATCTTTCAGATCAGCAAGCAGGCCAGCCAGTCCGGCGTCTAGTGATGCGGTAAGCCCCTGGATTTCTTCGAAGTTGTTGGCGTGCGTGTCCCATCCGCCATGCTGGATTTCGACGAACCGGACACCACTTTCGACCAGCCGACGTGCCTGGATGCAGGCTCGGGCAAAGCTCCCTTCACCGACGCTACCACCATAGGATTCGAAAAGTTCTGGTTCTTCATTGGCCACATCGTAGAAGTTAAGGACCGATTGGCTGCGCATCCGATTGGCACGCTTGGTGAGTTGGGTTAGCTCACCTGGAAGTGACGACTGGGTTTTAGCGGAAAACCGGCTGTTGAATTGATCGAGCATTTCAATCCGTCGATCCATTCGTTCGGATGTGATTTCCTCGGGAAGGGTTAGTTCGGGGGCTGGGTTAGAAACATCCTCGATGGCGAAAGGGGCATACTGCGGTCCAAGGATTCCGGCTGACACGTTCATGCCACCCATCGAAACAAAGCCTGGAAGGTCGCTGGGGAGTTGTGGGTGGTGCTTGCAAACGCTTGAGCCAAGTGAGGGGTATTGAATGGCCGGGGTGGGGAGGTAGCCGGTGTGCAGCAAGCTAACTGCTCGATCGTGGTCCCCTTCGATGCTGTTGAGGGTACGCAAAACGGCCAGATGGTTTGCCATTGCAGCCAGACGTGGCAAATGGCTGGCGAACTGGACGCCGGTAATGGCCGTATCAATCCCGGTGGTGGGGCCGCCGGTTTTGGTCCCTGGTTTGGGGTCGAAGGTTTCGAACTGGCTTGGGCCCCCTTCCAGAAAGATCAGAATGCACGAGCGGGCTTTTGCTGACTTGGCAGCCCCGAGAGCGAGAGACGACCACCAAGGAGTACCGAGAATCGCTGTTCCTCCAATGGAAGCGGTTCGAATGAACGAGCGGCGATTAAACTGTGGCATGATCGAGTTCCTGAAAGTGACTTGAATCGAATTGATGCAATTGAAATGTGAGCAACAGACAAAGAGTCTCAATGCGATGGCACGACTTATATGTGGCTTTTTTTCTGTGGTTTCAAAACCCGGTGGCGGGGAATGCAGATCAGAAGCAGCTTCAATTTCGCATCTGCCACCAATCGGATTTTGAAACGGGCTTAGTGGTTGGTTAAGAATTCAGCCGAGTTGATTAATACCCAGGCGATATCCTGAATTGCGGTTTCGGCCTCAGTGCTGGTGGCATTTTCTTCGAAGTAGGCCAGCTCTTCATCGGTGGGCTGCCGCGATAGAACAGCCTGGAAGAGCCATTCGATCTGCTCGCTGCCAACTGCCGAACCGAAGGCCCTCTTGGCGCTTTCAGCGGCTGTCACGACAGTTCCGCGAGCGTGTTCGCCGTTAAACATGGCCAGCGATCGAGTCAGCGAGACTGGTAGTTTGCCGAAGCTGTCGGTTGGGATATCGTTCAGGAATTCCATACCCGCCGCGCTGGCCTGACGGTGATCGTCATCATCGAAGTAGTAGCCGAAGGCTTGGGCTAGCGAGAGATGGATTTGATCGGCGGAGAGAGGACGTTGTCGGGCCCGCGACCAATGCTTCAGTTCAAGGGTTGCTTGGGCAAGACGGTCTTCTTCGCTGGCGGACGAGACGGGACTGACACAGGATCGTTGATAGGTATCAGACAGAACGATGGTCGTCAGCAGTTTTCGAATATCGTAACCCGATCCGGCGAACTGCCCGGCCAACCGATCGAGAACTTGAAGCTCGACAGTGGTACCGTTGGGTTGCCAGTGATCGAGGTTGGGGACAAGTGGCTCGCCCAATAACTGGGTCCAGGCCTGATTGACAAAGTGCCGACTGACGTACGGGTTTTTGGCATCGGCCAGCCACTTGACTAATGCCGCCCGGCGTGGAGCTTGAGGGCTGGTACGGGGCTCACCAGGAAGCTGGGCAGCGACAGTCTTCTTGGGGAATCGCCCTTCCGCGTCCTTCATCGCTTTTTTGTCGGGGACCGTCAGTTCACCGCGCGACCGCTCGACAACGACGGCAAATGGTTCACCTTCAAATCCTTCAGCAGGAACCATTTTGTGGAGGCGTGCAAAGTGGGCCGCCAATCCCCAGAAGTCTTTTTGTTTCCATTCGGCATGAGGATGGTCGTGGCATTCTGCGCATTGTAGCGAGAGGCCAAGCATCTTCTGGCTGACTGCGCCGGCCAAGGGAACTGGTTGAGCATCGTAGCGAAGCAGAAAGTTGACCGGGCCGCTGACATCGCTGGTCCCTTCGCCAGTCACCAGCTCTGCGACAGTTTGGTCGTATGGAGTGTTCTCACGAAATGACTTGGCGATCCAGTGCAAGAATTTCTGGCTGTTGTGGCGTTCCGATTCAACTTGTCGTTGCCCTGTCAGATAGTCGGCCCACAAGCGACCCCAGTAGTTGACGTAGTCTTCGCTAGTGAGAAGCTGGGCGACCAAAGCGGGTCGATCGAGTGGCTCGCCCCCTTCCAGCTTGCGAACAGCGCTGATAGGGGGAGTGCGTCCTGCCAGATCGAGCCAGACCCGCCGCAAGAATTCGGAATCGGATGAGCGCGCTGCTGGAACGACCTGGGCTGCTGTGAAACCGCTGGCGATAATCGAATCGATCTCAGCCGACGAAGCAGTCACCGAGGCTGGTTGGATCGATGGGGCAGCAGCCGATAGTGGCGAGTTGGGTATCGAAGCAATGCCAATCGCCCCGATCCCGCCAAGGCTGAGCAGAACGAAGATGGCGTGCTTCCAGATATGTATACGCATGTTTATTTCTCCTGACGGGGAGGGTTTCGCAAGATTGGTTGCCCGATCATGTTATCCAGTATGAATTTCTGTCTGGCTGCCTCTTATTCGCATGAGGAACCGGTTTTGTTACCGAACGAGTCGTTTTTTTGCGACGCTGCTGGGCGCTCCGAATGTGGTCGCAACAGCATCGGACGAGAGAGTTTTTGGGAGCGATAGCAATTGGGGGGCGACCCAACGAACGAAAAGCCGTTCCATGGCTTAATCGAGGGGGCGTTGCCACCAGGTATCGACGGCTGTCCCGAGGGATTCTTTCAATAAGCCTCGGGCGCGATGGGCGCGAACCCGCAAGGTCCCTTCAGAAACGCCTGTTAGCTGGCTGATTTCTTCGTAGGGCAATCCTTCGAGTTCGTGCAGGACAACCACTTCGCGCAGCGAGACTGGCAACTCATCCAGAGCACGATACAGGCGGTCGTTCAATTCTCGCTTGAGAATGCCTGACAGTACCCCCCGTTGTTGACCTTCGGGCGCGAGCAATCCGTTGAGGAGGGCAGGATCGATTACCGCAGCCCGCCTCGCACGTGTTCGCAGGGTATTGCGGGCGAGGTTGATGCCAATGCCGGTCAGCCACGCCGAAAACTGGTGCTCTGGCCGATAGTCGGCGAGCATCTCAAAGGCCTTTAGATGGACCTCTTGGACGAGTGTTTCAGCCTCATCGGCATCCCACAACAGGCCCGTCAAGATCCGATGGAGCCTGGGACGGTGCCGCTCAAACAACGTGTTGGCGGCCGTTTTGTCGCCAGCTACTGCCAGCTTAACAAGCTGGGGATCGGAAGTGGGCTGACGATCATCGGGCTGAGATTCAGTTGGCACGGAGACCCCGCTTGATGCAACTGCCTCAGGGTTATTGCCGATTGCTGAGCGAGGAGAATTCATCTGCTTCTGGCAACCGGGCCGACAGAAGCTACTTGAGGCTGAAACCGGGCCGCTGTCCCTATGGGGGGCACGCCAAAACTGGTTATGCCGGAGGAACGGTGGGAGGTTCAAATTTCGGGGCTGCTGGTTCCACTGCTGCGGTAGCAGGAGCAGGGCGTGGAATCGATGGTTCAACACGGGTGCTTGTGGCAGATCGAACTTCGTCTTCGATGCCGCTCATTCCCTTTTTGAACTCGACAATTCCCTTACCGAGGCTGCGGGCGACTTCAGGGAGTCGTTTACCAAACAGCAGTAGACCAATTACGCCCAGAACGATCAGTTCCATGTAGCCGGGGGCGCCGAACATGTCTAGTACCTCATCAAATCGAACAGCAAACCAAATCGTGAACTAGCAGAAGCTGGAGGCGTTAATCGATGCTTTTCGGCTGAGTTTTGTCATCCGACTCGGCATCGCTGGCCCCCTTTTTAAACTCGACGATGCTTTGACCAAGCGAGCGCATCACTCCTGGAAGCCGATTGCCGAAGAACAAGAGGGCAATCGCCAAAACGATAAACAATTCGTAGCCACCAGCGAATGCGAAGGTCATTGAACAATTCCTGTAAGATCTATCGTCTACGTCGTGATCATACGTGATCGAGGTGCTGGAAGGAATAACGCTTGAGCTGATGAAAACTAAGGCGACTATATAGCTGGTAAAAATAGCTGGTAAAATAGGCGGCGAAGCGTGTTACCCGCTTCGGCTGTGAGTTCGATTAGCGGGAGTGTCGATTTCCGGAGATCGGAAGTGGGGGGAAGCGGGGAAAGCGAAGACCTGTGGGTACCTGGAGAGATTATTCGCAGTGG
>JAIXVG010000046.1 GCA_027483145.1 Planctomyces sp. | reverse complement strand
TTCGAGCCTGCTGTTCTCGCTGGCTCATTATTTTGCTCCAGAAAGCCAGGGCCTGATTAACGTTGCTTTGTGGAATGCGGCCGCGCAGATTTTCGGCAGCCCGCGCGAGTTTCTTGGGTTTATTTTCCGCTTTGGGGCAGGACTCATCTTCGCGACAATATTCTGGTGGCGCGGCTTCGGAATCGCCGCCGGTAGCCATGCCGCATACGACATTAGTGTTGGAGTTCTCATGGGGTGAGCCCATGACCTGGGGTCCCAACAACAAAAAAGGAAGCGACAGGCATTAACCAATCGCTTCCTTTTCGTATTCAACAACCAAAGCTTACTGCTCACTAGAAGTGGTTTCACAACCCTCTGGCGGAAAAGTCGAGACCGTGATTTGCCGAAGGAGACCTGCCACCAACCGGGTTTTGAAACAGTATCTACCACGCACCATAGTGCCCGTAGCCATAGCCCATGCTAAAACCAGGAGAGTAAGCGTACACCGGGCTACCAGTTGCAACCGCGAACCCTGAGGATGGGGTCACGTAGGAATAACCATATCCATAGCCAGGGGTTGTAAAGCCGGTGTACCCGTAGGTCGAGTAAGGATAGGTGTATCCAGCACCTGAGTAGTAACCACGATAAGCACTGGCGTAGCCACCGTAGTAGCCGGTGCTGTAGCTCGGATAGTTCGACGAGTAGCCATAGGTGGGGCGGTAATAGCTGCCATAACGGTAGCTGGGTGTGTAGAGGCTCGTGCGGTAACCGTAAACGCTGTAGGGTGAGCTAAATCCATAGCGGTATGGCGAGTAGCCGTAATAGCTCGAATAGCCATAGTTTGGCCAGCGGTTGGTCGAGTATTGGTAGTAGCTTGATGGCGAACTATAGGAATAGGGAGAGTAGTACGACGAACCGTAGTACGAGTAAGGGCGGTAATCGTAGCTGGAATAGCTTCCGGGATAGCCAACCCCATAGCCATACGATGGGCGAACGTACGAGTAACCAAGGTGGTATGGCCGGTGATAGCTGTACCCGCTGCTATAACCATAGTTGTAATATCCTCGGCCATGTCCATAGCCGTAGGAGTTGCTGTAGCCATACCGAAACCGGTGGCCAATGGTTTGGACTTCGGTTGTATCGGTTTGACTGTTGTACTCGGCCGTTTTGAACTCGGCTGTCGACTGATCATCGGAATTGATAAGCGACGCCGGTGAAACAGGAATGTCATCAGCCCGAGCGGCTGACAGCAACATTCCCATCGCCAGTGCCAGGCAGGCCAACTTCAAAACGTTTCTGAACGCAAAAGCAGATTTCATCGAGGTGTCTCCTTGGGTGGGGATAATCCAAGTTGTCCGGTTCAGTCGCGACCGGCAACAATCTTTAGCCAGTTTCTGCCTGCTAACATCCTACGCAGCAGGAAATTGGAAGAACAACCCTGCTGCTGGTTTGTTTTGCCGATTGTCGCCGCCCAGCCACCAGCTAGAATTGCAATCGTCGCGGTTACAAATGTGGTTGATCGAACTGATTTCGTCTTCAGAAACAGGCCGAAACGATGAGGGTGCTGACGGCTCTGCCAGTCTTCAACGAAGAAAGTCACGTTTTGCCGGTGTTGGCAGAAGTGGCTCGCTACGCGGACGATATTGTCGTAATTGATGACGGTTCGACCGACCAGACGGCTGACCTCCTGGCCCAAATCCGGGGAATTCGGGTTATCCGCCATGCCAGAAACAGCGGCTACGGAGCAGGTCTGCGGAGTGCGTTTCAACTTGCAATTCGCGAAAAGTACGATGTTCTGATTACCATCGATTGCGATGGCCAGCACCAGCCAAATCTGATTCCCGAGCTCGCGCGGGCCGTGCGGATTGGAAGCGATCAGCCCGTTGATATCGTTTCAGGCAGTCGGTACCTGCAGGTCTTCGCGGGAGACAGCGTCCCACCCGCTGACCGGCGACGGGTGAACATGACCATCACCGAAATCTTGAACAAGCGTCTCGGCTTGTTACTTACCGATTCGTTTTGCGGGTTTAAGGCCTATCGGGTGGCTGCCTTACCAGTCCTCGATATTACGGAATTGGGCTACGCAATGCCCCTGCAACTGTGGGTGCAGGCGGTTGCTGCTCAACTAAAGATTGAAGAGTTTCCTGTACCACTTGTTTATCTGGAAGAACATCGGTCGTTTGGTGGCTCACTTGACGTGACCGACCAGCGGCAAGCCTACTATCTGCAGGTTATCGAACGGGAACTGGCGCTTCATCCAGTCGTCGGCCCAGGCTGATCGATGGTTTTTGCGTAAGGTGACTGGTTAACCTGGCTAATCGGCTTCGAATTGGCGGTAAATCGCTCAAAAGAGGCATGAAGCATACCCACGAAGGCCATTGCGGATACAATTGCTGGTTGCCGATTGCTGGTCTATTTGATGATGTCTTATGAGCCTCCTGACAGAATCGGTCCCTCCCCGACCCTTTGACGCCCTGGCCGAGTTATCAGTGCAGCGTTCCGCTCCCCTATCAGCCGCTACTCTTCGGGCACCCTCTGAGGATGGCGGTCTTCTGATTCATCCTGGGTTGGACGAAGTGACAGCCGTGCTGGCAGGAAATCGCAGTCGGCTTGAGCAATTGGCCACTTTCGATGTGCAGGGACGAAGCTTAGGGGAACTAAGGCGTTGGGCCGCGGGAGAGGTCTACGCAGCCGCGACTGCGTTCACCCGATACCTTGATGCTGCAGTCGAAGACTGCGGCCTTGAGAGTGAATCGCCACAACCTTTTGACCTGACTGCAATCGGACCAACCTTAACCGGCGCAACATTACAAGCGGCATCGGCCACCCCCACACTGCTGGTCGGCGGCCATCAACCCGAGCTTTATCATCCCGGCGTTTGGGCCAAGAACTTAGCCTTGGCAAAACTGGCCCGGCAGACCGGGGCGACTCCGCTCAACTTGATTGTTGATAGTGATGTTATTCCTTCCCGTTCCATTCGAGTCCCGGTCGGAAGCCGCCTGGCACCGCGAATTGAGAACGTTGAATGGGATACCCCGGGGCCACTGGTGCCATGGGAAGATTTACAACTGGCCTCCCCTGCCCAATTCGAATCGTTTGGCGATCGCGTTAGCCACTTGATGAGCACCTGGGGATTAATGCCCGTCATTGCTGATGCCTGGCCGATTGCGGTCAAGACGTTTCGGAAGACCGGAAGCGTCGCCTATGCGCTGACAAATCTGCGGCGCTACAGCGAGCAACGACTGCGCGAGAGTTGTTCGCAAGGAAAATCACTTTCTGCGTCACAACCGATAGCGCAGCAACTTGAACTGCCCATGTCGGTGGTCTGTCAATTGCCAGCATTTGGTTGGTTGGCGTGTCACTTCTTGCTGAACGCAGGCCGGTTTCGTCAGGTGTACAACGAGGCGATCGAGGCCTACCGAATCGCCAATGGCGTTCGCAGTCCTCGTCATCCATTGCCGCCATTAGGAATTGAAGAGGATTGGATCGAATCCCCTTTTTGGGTATGGCGACCGGGGGACAAGCGAGGTCGATTATGGACCAGACAACAAACCAGCGTCGTCGATCTGCGCGATGATCGCAGTGTTTTCTTGTCTCTTCCAATCAGTCCTGGCGGAACGGTTTGTTGCGCCGCTGAGGCCTTGGCGACCCTGCCTGAAAAAGGGATCAAGCTGCGCACTCGCGCACTAACGACAACCCTCTTTGCCCGCCTCCTGGTCGGAGAAGCCTTTGTTCACGGGATTGGTGGGGCGAAGTACGACGAAATGACCGACGCGATTTGCACCGCGTGGTTTGGCAATGCTCCCCCCAGCTTTTGGGTGGTGTCGGCCACAAGGCATCTTCCACTCGGGGGGAGCTTCGACGCCAGCCGAGGGGACCTGGCCCGGTTGGCTGGTCAGTTGCGGTCGGTTCGTTGTAACGCCGAGCAGTCGGCCGATCGCCGAATTCCCGAGGCTGCCGAGTTATGCCAGCAAGTCGCTGAAACGCTGGCCCAGCTTCAAGCTGCAACCTGTCAGCCTGTGACCGATGCCGGCCGCCGGACCAGTCGCACGTTGTATCAACAGTTGCTGCAGTTGCGGCAACAACTTCAACAATACGTGCGTCCGACAGAGGCCGAGCTGCAAGCCGAACTCAATCAAGTGCAGCAGCAGATGGAAGCCAACAAAATACTCCGTTCACGCGAATTCTCGTTTGTTCTGTTTACTGAGTCGGTTCTGGCAGAAATGCAGGCCGATTTCTGCTAGAACGTGGTTGAGTTAGCGAGCCAGCTTCGTGAAAGAAGCAATCTTGCTCAGCCAGACAATCAGTTCTCGATTTGTTCTTCTAATGAATAACGCAATCGCTATCGAACAGTTGGCCGCCAGGCTTGTGGCCCACTTGCACCAATTGGGCCCGGTGGTTGTTGCATTCTCTGGGGGTGTTGATAGTGCCGTCGTGGCCAAAGGGGCTGCCTTGGCTTCCCCGGGCAGTTTGGCTGTCACCGCTATCAGCCCAAGCCTGCCGCAAGGAGAAGCAGAAGAGGCGACTCAATTAGCGAAGCTGATCGGGATTGAGCATCTGTTACTGACAACCCACGAGTTTTCTCGCGACGAATACACGGCCAATCCCAGCAATCGCTGCTACTACTGTAAGCAAACGCTTTACACTCGTTTGGAAGGTTTGCCCGCACCCTATTGCGATTGGCCTGTAGTCAACGGGGCGAATGCTGACGACTTGGGGGACTATCGCCCAGGGGTGCAAGCTGCCAAGGAGTTTGGTGTGCTAAGTCCACTGGCTGTGCTGCACATCACCAAAGCCCAGGTGCGGCAACTGGCCCAGTATTGGGGCCTCCCCTGTTGGAACAAGCCAGCAGGGCCATGTTTATCGAGCCGCATTGCGTACGGGGTCTCGGTGACTCCTGAACGAGTGACCCGAATCGACAAGGCCGAGCGCTACCTGAAAGACCTTCTGAACATTGATACGCTCCGTGTTCGCTGTGAAGCAAACGAGCTGGCGCGGATCGAGGTTCCTCAGCACTGCATTCCCGCGTTATGCGAAGGGGGCCGCTTTGCGGAGATCGCACTGCACCTGCAAAGCTTTGGCTTCAAATATGTCACCCTCGATCTGGCCGGCTTTCGCTCGGGGAGCATGAATGCCGTGCTGCCTGTGTTGCAGTGAGAACCAGTCTTCAAGTCCTGGCCGAGACGACGATGCCAATCGTCGGGCTTCAGACATTTGAATCGGAATTGTCCAACCAGATTTGAAGGTTTCCTCCAGGACCGGTTTTACCGTCCGATCCCTCCCGCTGAAGCAACTCGCTTGGCACGGGGGACAAACAACAGGTTTTGCGCCCCCAAGGTTTCTTCCAGGTCCAT